>DASWJN010000323.1:0-30203 GCA_036397135.1 Candidatus Methylomirabilota bacterium | reverse complement strand
TACCGGGAAGGTCTCCAGCTGAACGCCGAGGCCGCCGGCATCGCGCGGGAGCACCATCTGGCGCTCCCGCTCCTGCGGTGCTTGTGGGTGCACGGGCTGGCGTCGAGCGAGCTGGGAGAGTACGACGTGGCGCTCGAGGCGTTCGGGGAGGGCCTCGCGCTGGCCGAGAAGATCGGCGACGACGCCCTCATTCCCCGGTACCTCAACACGCTCGGTTGGCTTCGCATCGAGTGCGGCGATTTCGCAGCCGGCATCGCGCTGTCCGAGCGGGCCTACGAGCTGACGAATCGCTCGTCCCGGGCGGGCCACGGCACCGGCGCCGAGCGCCGCGCCTTCATCCGCAACAACGAGGCGGACGCGTGGATGGCGCAGGGCGACCTGGCCGGCGCCGAGGCGGCCCTGGACGAGGCGCAGCACATCGTCCGCCATCCGCCGCCGTCCTGCTGGATGACCTGGCGCTACAGTGCCCACTGCCACGCCGGCCTCGGCCAGCTCGCGCTGCTCCGGGGGGATCCCGAACGCGCGCGCCGGCTGGCCGACCAGAGCCTGGAGACGGCGGCGCCGACCTCCTCGCGGAAGTACGAGAGCTGGGCGTGGCGGATCAAGGGCGAGAGCGCCACCGCCCGGCGAGCGTGGGGCGAGGCCGAGGAGGCGCTGCGGCACGCGCTGGGCCTCGCCGAGGAGATCGGCCAGCCACGCCAGACCTGGCTGGGCCAGACGGCGCTCGGACGACTGGACGCGGCGCTCGGCCGGCGCGCGGACGCGCGGGAGCGCTACCGCGCCGCCTGGACGATCGTCACCGGTCTCCTCGAGCGGACCCGCGACCCGGGCCTGCGGGCCGGGCTCGAGTCCTCCCCGTCGATCCGCGAGGTCGAAGACCTCGCCCGGCCGTAGCCGATGTCGTTCGTCGAGTCCCGCACGCGCGCCGCCCGCCAGGGCTTCGGCAAGCCGGTGCGGCGGGTGGAGGACGAGCGCCTCGTCACCGGACGCGGGTGCTACACCGACGACGTCAACCTCCGGGGCCAGGCCTACGCCGCGCTCGTGCGCTCGCCCCACGCCCGCGCCCGCATCCGCCGCGTCGACGCCGCCGAGGCGCTGAAGGCGCCGGGCGTGCTCGCCGCGTTCACCGGTGAGGACACGGCGCGCGACGGCCTGCAGCCGATCCCGCACCGCCCGGTGCCGACGAACCCGCACGAGGTGCCGCTCACGAGCCGCGACGGCTCTCCGTTCTTCGTCGCGCCCCACCTGCCCCTGCCCACCGACCTCGCGCGGTACGCCGGCGAGGCCGTCGCCATGGTGGTCGCCGAGACGGCGGTGGCCGCCCGCGACGCCGCCGAGCGCGTCGTCGTGGACTGGGAGCCGCTGGCCGCGGTGGTCACGGCCGCCGACGCGACCGCCGCCGGCGCGCCGGTGCTGTGGGGCGAGGCCGGCTCCAACGTGTGCGTGGACTCCGAGGCGGGCGACGCGGCGGCGACGGAGGCGGCCTTCCGGCGCGCGGCGCACGTCGTGAGACTGCAGACGCGGGTGAACCGCGTCACGGGAGTGCCGATGGAGCCGCGCGCCGCGCTCGCCGCGTACGACGCAGTGAGCGGCCGCTACACGCTCTACGCCGGCTCGGGAGGCTCGTGGCGGATCCGGGCCGACGTGGCCGCGGCCCTCGGGGTGGCGTCGGACGCGGTGCGCGTCGTCGCGCGCGACGTCGGCGGCAACTACGGCACGCGCAACGCCTGCTACCCGGAGTTCGTGCTGGTCGCGTGGGCGGCGAAGCGCCTGGGGCGGCCGGTGAAGTGGACGTGCGACCGCCGCGAGGCCCAGCTCACCGACTACCAGGCCCGCGACCTCGTCTCGCACGCCGAGCTGGCCCTCGACGCCGGCGGCGCCTTCCTGGCGCTGCGGGGCGTGAACACCAGCAACGTCGGCGCGTACCCCGTCTCGTTCATCCCGCTGGCCAAGGGCATCGCGGTGCTGCCGAGCGTCTACCACATCCCGGTGGCCGCCCTGCGGGGGCGCGCCGTGCTGACCAGCACGGCGCCCACCGCGCCCTACCGCGCGGCCGGCCGCCCCGAGGTGATGTTCGTCATCGAGCGCCTCATCGACCTGGCCGCCCGCCGCCACGGCTTCGACCGGGTCGAGCTGCGCCGGCGCAACCTGGTGCCGTCGAACGCCATGCCTTATCGCAACCCGCTCGGCCTGCTCTACGACAGCGGCGACTACGCCGCCGCGCAGGACCGCGTCGTGGAGCTGGCCGACTGGGCCGGCTTCGAGGCGCGCCGGGCCGGGGCCCGCCGGCGCGGGCGCTACCGCGGCATCGGCATCGCCAACTACATCGAGCTGAACACCGGCATGCCGCGCGAGCGGACGCAGATCACCGTCCAGCCCGAGGGGCGCATCGACGTCGTCCTTGGCACGCTCTCGTCGGGCCAGGGCCACGAGACGAGCTTCCCCCAGCTCATCGTCGAGTGGTTCGGCGTCGAGCTGGACCAGGTACGGCTCATCACCGGCGACACGGATCTCATGCCGGTCGGCGGCGGCTCGCACTCCGGCCGCTCGATGCGCCTGGGCGCCGTGGTGATGGCGAAGGCCTCGGACGCGATCGTCGAGAAAGGCAAGCGGATCGCCGCCTGGCTGCTGGAGGCCGCCGACGCCGACATCGCGTTCGCGCAGCGGCGCTTCACCGTGAAGGGCACCGACCGCTCGGTCGGCCTCTTCGAGGTCGCGGCGGCCGCGCTGCGACCGGACGCCCCCGAGGATCTCCGCGGGCCGCTGGCCGGCGTCAGCGACGAAACGATGAGCGTGCCGTCGTATCCCTACGGCTGCGCGGTGGCCGAGGTCGAGGTCGACCCCGAGACGGGCGTGGTGGAGGTCGTGCGGTGGACGACGGTGGACGACGTGGGCCGCGCGGTGAATCCCCTCATCCTGCACGGCCAGACCCACGGCGGCATCGCGGCCGGCGTCGGGCAGGCGCTCTGGGAACTGTGTCACTACGACGCCGAGGGCCAGTTGCTGTCGGCGAGCTTCATGGACTACGTCCTGCCCCGCGCCGACGCCCTCCCCTCGTTCACCACCGAGATCAGCGAGGTGCCGTCCACCTCCAACCCGCTCGGCCTCCGGGGCGGCGGCGAGGGCGGCACGACCCCGGCGCTGGCGGCGCTGGTCAACGCGATCGTGGACGCGCTGGCCGAGCTGGGGGTCGAGCACGTCGAGATGCCGGCGACCCCGGAGCGCGTCTGGCAGGCGATCCGCGCCGCGCAACGCCAGCCAACGAGACAATAGCGGTCGCCAGCGCCTGGACCGAGCTCACTCCGAGCCGCGCGCCCGGCCGGCGAGCGTCGCGCAGAACGTGTCGAGATCGCCGAGGTCGGCGGACGCGAGGGCGTACACGCGGCGCCAGTCGAGCACGCCGTACTGGTGGGCGACGAGGTTTCTGAACGCGGCGGCCGCGGCAAGTCGCGCGGCCAGCTCGGACGGGATGACGCCGTGCCGGGCGAGGGCCGCGAACACGTCCGCATAGCTTCCCGGCATCTCCCACCCGGCATCGGCCAGCCAGTGGGACGCCAGGTCGAGGCAGGCCTGGATGGCCACGAGCAGGTTCAACGTGACCACCTCGCGGGCGGTGCGATCAGCGGTGAAAGCCTCGACCGAATCCGGCAGCACGGCGCGCACGCGCGCGGTGGCGTCCCGGACGGCGGCGATCTTCGCGGCGAGCAGCGCGCTATCGACCACGGAGCGTGGCGGCGCGCAGGATCCCGGCGGCACACCGTTCTTCGACCGGCTTGAAGTCGAGGTACTCGAGGAGGACCCGGGCCTTGCGGGCCACCAGCGCCGCCCGATCGCGTTCGACGAGCACGCGCCCGTCCCGGAAGATCCGGTAGGCGAGCGGCGCGGGCGCCTCGTCGAGGAGCACGAGGTCCACGCGGCGCCCGGCGGCGGACTCCAGGCGCGCGGCTAGGCCGCCGAGGGCCCGCACGTCCCGCGCCGCGCCAGCGGCCAGCTCGACGGCCACGTCGGCGTCACTACCAGGGTGCCCGGTCCCACGAGCGGTGGAGCCGAAGAGCAGAGCGTACGCGACAGCGGGCTCGGCTTCGAGGGCCTGACGAAGCGCATTCAGCATGCGGCCAGCCTAGCACGGGGCAGCGCGGCGCCCCGCCCTCGCCCGGACGCTCTGGCAGGCGATCCGCGCCGCCCGGGCGTAGAATCCGTCCCGAAGTCGGAGTAGAGATGACGATTACTCGTAACCCCCTCCACAGATCCGGACGAGCGGCATTACCGCATCCGGCTCCTGCCTCAGGTGATGACGCCAAGTCGCCTCAGGGGATAGGGATAGGGATGACATACGCGCGCAGGGGGCAGCCACCGCTCGACGAGCCGGCGCATCCGTTCCCAGGAGACATACCCTGTGTGACTGCGCCGCGCGAGCGCGCGGTGCCAGAGCCAGCCCACCTGGAACCGAAACATGTCTATGGCCGGGCCGTTCATGGGCACCCCGTAGTAGCGGATGTGCCCACCGACGACCTGGCGCAGCCATGCACCCACCACTGGGATCGGGTCGTGCAGGCGCCGCCGCAGCTCGGCCTTCACCGCGCTCAGCTTTGCCTGCACCCTCTTCCGGATCGTCTGCCTTACCACCGTGAACCGTCCACTCCGCTTCGCTCTGACGTCCTCTACCGCGCCAAAAGGTGCAAGACGTCGATGGCGTAGCCCACGTCCAGGCGCTCGCCCAGCCAGCCCGGGGTCGCGGTGTGCGCGGTCAGGACCAGCCCCTCCGCGTCGTTCCGCGCTCCGAGAATCTGCACCGGGTCATCGGGCACCTCGGGAGGCGGCGGGACCTCGGGCAGGAGCCGGCCGTCCGGGCGGCGGAAGCGCAGCTGGCCGTCGGAGTGTCGATCGAGCTGGTAGCCCTCCTCGTGGACGGCGCGATGGTGTCAGAGGAGCCCTTCTACCAGCGCGCGAAGGTCGATCAGCTCCTGGGTCAGGCCAAGCCCGGGGACGTCCTCCGCAACCTCCTCGTGGAGGCGTCCAACTCCGAGCCCGCGTGGACCGGCCTTCAGGATTCGATCCGGCGGCTGTTCGGCTTCCAGCTGGTGCCCCCCGACGCGACGGGCGCGCACATCCTCGCGGAGTAGGACCTCTCGGCGACCCCCTACTACCTCGGCCGCATGGGCCCGGACACGAACCGGATCTTCCCGTGGGTCGTCAGCGATTTCGGGCTCACGGATGCGATCGAGTCCGGGCTCGTGAAGATCCCGCAGCTCGCCGTGCGCGACACGACCGGCGCCGACATCCCGGCTACTTCAACATCTGGCGATGGATCATGCCCCGGCTCAGCGCGGCCGAGCGGGGCGGCTCGCGCAGGAGCCCCAAGCCCGAAGCCGTGGTCAAGTGGGCGGCCACGCCCATCGCCATGCTGGGCGGGCTGTGGGAAGAGCTGCGCGAGGACTGGGAGCGGACCGCGGATGATCCGCGCCCGCCCGTCTTCATCCTCGTCTGCCGCGACACCGCCATCGCTCGCGTCGTGTACGAGTGGCTTGCGCTCAACCGCCCCCCGCCAGGTATCCCGCCTGCCACACCCACCCTCTCGTCGAGGCGTTCGTCAAGAACGCGGGGCTCGGGTTCGCGATCCCCTATCTGCACAACGGCCAGGCCCACGACTACGTCCCCGACTTCATCGTGCGGCTGAAGTCGCAGCCTCCGCTGTACGTGATCTCGAGACGAAGGGGTTCGATCCGCTCGAGGAGGTCAAGACGGCCGCGGCAAGGCGCTGGGTTGCCGCGGTGAACTCCGACGGAACCTGCGGCCGCTGGCGCTACGAGCTCACGAAGCGCGTCACCGACATCCCGGCGCTGCTCAGCGCCGCGGCGAACCCGTCCTACCCCTTGGTGGCGCCGGCGGTGAGGCCGGAGATGTAGTAGTCCATCAGGAACGCGTAGATGATCACCGGCGGCGCGGCGGCAACGAGGGCCCCGGCCATGAGGCCGCCCCAGTGGAACACGTCTCCCCGGATGAGGCTGCTGACCGTCCCCACGGTGGCCACCATCTGGTCGTTGCTGTAGATGAAGGCCAGCGGGTAGAGAAAGCCGGCCCAGGAGACCGTGAAGCAGAAGATGGTGGCGGCGATGATCCCGGGCATCGCGACCGGCATGAAGATCCTGATCAGCATCTGGAAATGCCCGGCGCCGTCGATCAGCGCCGCCTCGTCCAGCTCCTTGGGGATGGAGGCGAAGTAGCCGATCATGATCCAGGTCGCGAACGGCACCGCGAGCGTGGGAAAGACCACCACGAGCGACCACTTGCTGTTCAGCAACCCCAGCCAGCCGACGACCTTGAAGAGCGGGATGAAGAGCAGCGTGTCGGGGACGAGGTAGGTCAGGAAGACGCCGGTCGCCATCACCGTGGCCCCCCAGAATCGCAAGCGCGACAGCGAGTAGGCCGCCAGGACGCTGACCCCCATCGAGATGATGACCGTGAAGAAGGTGACGATGACCGTGTTCTTGAAGAAGATGGGGAAGTCCGTCTCGAAGAAGAGCTTCCGGTAGTGCTCCAGGGTCGGCCCCTCCTGGATGAGGAGGGGCGTCCCGCGCTGCGCGGAGATCTCCTCGTTCGTCTTGAACGAGGTGATGAGCATGTAGTAGGGCGGAAACAGGAAGAAGACGGCGAACACGAGCAGACAGATGTACGCCGTGACCAGCGCCCACCGCCGGTTGCCCTTCGTGCTGGCGCCCTGGCTCACAGCTCGGTCGCCCGCTTGCGCACGTTACGCAGGATGAAGAAGGCCAGCACCCCCAGGATGGGAAACATGAAGAGCGACACGGACGCGCCGAGAGGAATGTCCCCCGACTGGATGCCGAGCAGGAAGGAGTACGTGCCGAAGAGGTGGGTCGTGTTGAAGGGCCCGCCCTGGGTCAGCACGCGGACGATGTCGAAGTTGGCAAAGGTCACGATGATGGAGAAGAGCACGGTGATGGCGATGATGTTGCGCATCATCGGCAGCGTGACGTAGATGAGCTTCTGCCGGGCGTTGGCGCCGTCGATCTCCGCCGCCTCGTAGAGCCCGGCCGGGACGGACTTGAGCGCCGCCAGGTACATGATGAGGAAGAACGGCGCGCCGTACCAGACGTTGACGAGGATGACCGAGAACCGCGCCCAGTTCGGTTCGCTGAGCCAGGCCACGTGGACGCCGAAGAGGGCGCCGAGGATCCAGTTGAAGGCGCTATAGGTCGGATCGTAGAGCCACCACCAGCCCAGCGTGCTCAGCGCGGGCGGCATCACCCACGGCACCAGGGACACGCCGCGCCAGAAGCGCTGCCGTCGGTCGGGCAGCACGTGGATCGCATGAGCCAGGATGAAGCCGATGAGCGCCTTGAAGAACACGGCGGTGAGCGCGAACAGGGTCGACTGCCACACCACCATCCAGAACGTGTCGCGCGTGAAGAGGAAGCGGAAATTGGCGAGGCCGACGACGGCGGTCTCCGCCTTGTTCAGCATGCTGAGGTAAATGGCATAGAAGAACGGGTAGACGATGAGACCCCCGATCAGCACGATGAGGGGCGTCACCAGGGCCACCGCAAGCGTCGAGCGCCGCTTCAGAAAGCGTCGATAGGCTCCGACCCCCACCGGGGTCACGCTCGCGGCGACCTCGGCGTCCTTGCGGGTCACGACTCGGCTCATGCTGCCTCCTCGGGCCGTCCGCGGTTCCCGGCGGGCTCGCCGCCGGGAACCGCGACTGTGATCATTACCCGCGCTTGTAGCCCTCGAGCTCTCCCACCGCCCACTTGATCGCCTCGTTGACGGCCAGGCCTTGCTTGGTCACCTTCGCGACGAGGTTGGGGATCAGCGCCTGCGTGTAGATCTGCGCGCCCATGTTCTGTGGCGACGGGTAGCCGCCGACGATGATCGTCTCGTCGCCGCGGATCGGGTAGTTGTACTGGCCGCCGACGGGCGGGCCGATCTCCGCCCAGATCGGGTGATCGAAGAGTGCCGGGAAGAACGGCACGTCGTACCCCTTGGAGGCGGTGATGAGCTTGAACTGCTGATCCTTCTCCAGCAGCCACACCAGCAGGTCCTTCGCCGCCGACTTGTTCTTGGCGAACTTCCAGATGCCGTTCCCGCGCGGGAGCGCCCCGCGGAAGCGGCCCTTGGGCCCGCGCGGCACGTCGTGGTGCCAGAGCTGCTCGGCGACCTTGGGCTGGTCCCGGACGGCGACCGTCCAGGCGCTCGGCGGATTCTGGATCGACGAGCCCTTGCCGGAGATGATCCAGCGATTGTTGCCGGCGTCGTCCCACGCGTAGATGTCCGGCGGCATGAACTTGACCAGCTTCTGCACGTATTCGAGCGCCATCCGGGTGCCGTCGGAGTCGAGCATGATCTTGCCGTCCTTGTCCGCCGGCACCGAGCCGAAGGAGAGGAAGAGCGGGCAGAGCCAGTCCTGCGAGTCGCTGGTCGGCCCGATCGGGTTCCCGTAGGGGAAGCCCGCCTGGTGGAGCTTCTCGCAGTACTTCAGGAAGTTGTCGTAGTTCCACGCGTCGACCAGCGCCTTGTCGCGGGTCTTCGACGCCGGGAAGACCTTCTTGAGATCGACCCCGGCGTGCTTCTGGAAGAGGTCGAGCCGCGACACCATCGGGTAGCTGTGGTTGCCGCCCGCGGGCGCCGGCAGGGACATCCACCGGCCGTCGTGCTTGAAGCAGTACTCCCCGTCCGGCGTGATCGGGCCATACTTGTTGGCCAGGTACTTCACCTGCTCGTCGACGGGCTCCAGGCTGCTCTTGTGGATGGTGGTCTGCCAGGTGGCCAGCGAGATGATGTCGTGTCCGGTCTTGGCGCGCGCCTCGGCGGCGGCCGTCAGGCTGTCCTTGAAGCCGATCGACGTGATGTAGTCGATCTTCACCTCGACCTTGTTCTGCTTGCCCCACTCGGTGCAGAGCTGCGTCATGACGTCGTTGGCACCGGGCACCCAATGGTCCCAGATCCCGAGCGTCACCTCGCCTGCCGCGTGCGCCGTCCGGACGTGGGGGAAGCCCGCGATCGCGGCGGCGGCGACGGTGCCTTTCAGGACCTGCCGTCGCGTCAGTTTCGCCTGCCGATGTTCTTCGGGTCGGTTCATCTTGGAACTCTCCTCTCGAGCGTCGGTGTGGTGATCCTCGGGGATCCATCGGGGCACGTCCGACTGGGCCGCTGCGGCACCCTGATGGTACCTCTCCCGGTGGCGGGAGGGCAACTCGCTTGATCTCTCGCGCCCGCTCGTGAGCGGCCAGCTCGACGCTGGAGCGCGGGTCGCCCCTGATGTCGGCGACGACCACGGAGACGGGCGGTGACGTTTCCGAACACGGCGGCAGCAAGGGCCGCTTCATGTAGTACCGTTGCACCGATAATTTAGTGCCGTTGCACCCGCTCAGGTCCGCCACCGCGTCGGGAAGAAGGCCGCGGCGCTCAGCTCCTCGGGCGCGGCTGGGTCCGGCACTGCTGCACGCGGACCCCCATCCTCACTCGTACCGCGGCTGCCGCTTCTCCCGGAACGCGGCCACGCCTTCCCGGAAGTGGGCGCTCGCCCGCACGCGGTCGCCCAGCTCCTGCTCCAGGATCTCGCGCGAGCGGGCGTGGTCGGCGCTCGTCGCGCTCACCTGCTGCTTCACCGCCTGCACGGCCGAGGGGCTGTTGGCCGCGATGCGCTCGGCGGTCTCCAGCGCCCACGGCATCAGCGCGTCGGCGGGCACCACGCGGTTGATCAGTCCCACGCGCGCGGCCTCGGCGGCGCCGATCAGCGTGGCCGTGAGCAGCAGCTCCATGGCGTGGACGTAGCCGATCTGCTGGACGAGCTTGATGGTGGCGCCGCCGAACGGGTAGATCGACCACTTCACCTCCGGCAGGCCGAAGCGCGCGTGGGGCGCGGCGGCGCGGATGTCGGTGGCCAGCAGCAGCTCGACGCCGCCGCCGGCGCAGGTGCCGTTGACGGCGGCCACGATGGGCTTGGTGTACGCGCGGTCCTTGAGCAGGGCGTGGTTGATCATCCGCGCCATCTCGGCCCGGGCCGAGAGGTCACCGCTCATGTCGGCGCCGGCGGTGAAGGCGCGGTCGCCGGCGCCGGTGAGGACGATGCAGCGGCACGGGCCCCGCTCCAGCTCGTCCCAGAGCCGGACCAGATCGGCCATCATCGCGCGTGTCAGCGCGTTGAGGCGAGGCTGGTTGTCGAGGGTGAGCACGACGACGTGCGGGCCCTGCGCCTGCACCCGGATCTCCACGGTCAGCGCCCCTCCGGCACGACGACGACCTTGCCGTGTGCCTGGCGGCCGGTGAGCAGCTTGATGGCCTCGACGCTACGAGCCAGCGGCAGCCGGTGGCTGACGAGCGGCCGCAGCCGGCCCGCGCGGTACCAGCAAAGCAGCTCCTCGACCGAGCGGGCGAGCTTGTCGCGCGCGTGCCAGCGGAAGTAGCGCAGCGACGAGCCGAGCGCGGCCCGGTGCTTGACCAGCAGCCGGTTGGCCGGGATCCGGGGGACGCCGCCGACGAAGCCGACGAGCAGGATGCGGCCGCCCCAGCCCAGCGACGACAGCGCGGCGTCGAACAGCTCGCCGCCGACCGGGTCGAAGCACACGTCCACCCCCTTGTCGCCCGTCAGCGCCATGACGCGCTCGGTGAGCTTCTCGGTCGCGTAGTTCACGACGTCGTCGGCGCCGCGCTCGCGCGCCACCGCCAGCTTCTCGGCCGTGCTGGCGCCGGCGATCACGCGCGCTCCCATCGCCTTGCCGATCTCCACGGCGGTGAGGCCGACCCCCCCGGCGGCGCCCAGCACCAGCAGCGTCTCGCCCGCCTCCAGCCGTCCCTGCCAGCGGAGCGCGACGTCGCTCGAGATGTACGCGATGGGAAACGCGCCCGCCTCCTCGAAGCTCATGCCGTCCGGAATGGCGAACGTCTCGGTCTCGGGGGCGACGGCGCGCTCCGCGAGCCCGCCGTAGGCGAGGATCGCCATCACCCGGTCCCCGGGCGCGAAGCGCGTGACGCCGTCGCCGACCGCGGCGACGACGCCGGCGGTCTCGAGGCCGGGGCTGAAGGGCAGCGGCGGCTTCGTCTGGTAGCGTCCCGCCACCATGAGGGCGTCCGCGTAGTTCACCGCCGTCGCCCGCACGTCGATCAGCACCTCGCCCGGCCCGGGCTCCGGCGCCTCGACGTCGCCGATCTCCAGGCCGTCCACCTCGCCCCACGCCCGGCAGATCACCGCCCTCATCAGCGTGACTCCTCGAGCCGCTCCAGCTCCTCGCGCAGCCGGGGTTTCTGGACCTTGCCGGTCGCCGTGCGGGGGAACTCGCCGGCCCTGCGGAACACCACGCGGGCGGGGACCTTGTACCCGGCCAGGCGCTCGCGACAGAACGCGGTGAGCGCCTCCGCCGTCGCCGCGGCGCCCTCGTGCAGCTCGACCGCGGCCACGCCGACCTCACCCTTCGCGCGGTCGGGCACCCCCACCACGTACGCCTGCTTCACCGCCGGGTGGGTCATCAGGATCGCCTCCACCTCGAGCGGCGCCACGTTGGCGCCGCCGGTCTTGATCAGCTCCTTGAGCCGGCCGCGAAAGCGCACCCGGCCGTCGGCGCCGACGAGCCCGAGGTCGCCCGTCACGAAGAAGCCGTCGGCATCGAAGGCTGCGCGCGTCTGCTCGGGATCGCGGTAATACCCCGGCGTCAGGTGCCCCCTCACGCGGAACTCGCCGGCCTCGCCCGGTGGGACCGGCCGGCCCGTGGCCGGGTCCACCGCGCGGATCTCCATGCCCGGCAGGGGAAGACCCTGGGTGGTGAGGCGCACCTCGAGCGGATCGTGGGCGTCGGTCACCGCGCAGTTGCCGTACGTCTCGGTGGCGCCGTAGACGTTGCACAGCTGGCGCGCGTTGGCGGCCTCGATCGTCATCTGGATGTCCTCGGGCAGGCCGATGGTGAGACCCGTGCGCATGGCGGCCAGCGCGCGCCGCGGGCGGTCGGGATGCTCCAGCAGCGCGCGAGCCATGTTGGCCATGCCGTAGTAGACGGTGCACCGCTCATCGTCGAGCATCGCCAGGGCCTCGCCCGGCTCGAAGCTCTCCTGGAGCACGAGGGCGCCGCCGTGGGTCAGAATGGCGGGCAACGCGTTGGCCGAGCCGAACGACCAGAAGAGCGGGACGGCCAGCCACAGGCGGTCGGCGCTCGTCAATCGCTGGCGCTCGCCGATGTCGAAGCCGTTGGCGATCACGCCGCCGTGGGCGAGCGCCACCCCCTTCGGCGTGGCCGTCGAGCCGGAGGTGTAGAGCAGGAGCGCGACGTCGCGGGCATCCACCGCCGCCTGGGCCGCGGCCAGCGCCGGCACGCGAACCTCGTCCGCGCGCGCGAGCAGGTCGTCCCAGCGATAGACGCCGTCGTGGCGCCGGTCGCCCACCGAGACCACCGCCGTCAGCTCGGGCAGGCGCTCGCTGCGGAGCGCGCCAGGGGCCGCGCGCCCCAGCTCGGGGCACAGATCGTGGATCGGCTGGAGATACGCGCGCCCCCGGAACCCCTCCATGGTGAGGATCACTCGCGGCCGGGCGTGCTCGAGCGTCCACGCGATCTCGGGCGGCGCCGAGAACGTGCTGATCGCCACGGTCACGGCGCCGAGCTTGGCCGCGGCGAAGGCGCCGATCAGCCACTCGGGCCGGTTGGGCAGGAGCAGCGCGACCCGGTCACCCCGGGCCACGCCCAGCGCCAGCAGCGCCCGGGCCAGCCGGTCCGCCCGCTCCCGGAGCGCCGCGTACGTGAGGCGCTCGCCGCGAAACACCACCGCCTCGGCCTCCGGCCGCGCCGCCGCCATCTCGTCGAGGAGGGTGCCCAGCGTCCGGCTCCGGGGCCGCATCGCTCAGCGGCCGGTGAAGCGCGGCGTCCGTCCCTCGCGGTGGGCCGCCATGCCCTCGTCGACGTCGCGGCTGTACTCGAGCGCGTAGCGGAGCGCATCGGACAGCGCCCGCGCCTCGCCGAAGCCGCCCAGCGTGCGCGTGCGCACGATGCGCTTGGCGCCGCGCGTGGCCAGCGGGCCGCTGGCCGCGATGCGGGCGGCCAGCGCCTGCGCCTCGGCGAGGAGACGCTCGCCCGGGTGCACGGCGAGCACGAGGCCGAGGCGCGCCAGCTCGGCGGCGTCCAGCTCGCGCCCGGTGCAGATGATCTCCAGCGCCCGCGCCCGGCCCACGATGGCCGGCAGGCGCACCGGCCCGCCGGCGCCCGGAAAGCCGCCCCACAGCGCCTCCGGCAGCGCAAGGGTCGCGTGCGCCGCGGCCAGCCGGATGTCACAGGCCAGCGCCAGCTCGGCGGCGCCGGCCCGGGCGGCGCCGTTCAGCGCCGCGATCACGATCTGCGGGAGCGCTTCGAGCGAGTCATAGAGCTGGTTGGCCGCCCGAACGAGCTCGAGGATCTGCTCCTTGGTGTAGCCGGCCCGCACGGCGGGGTTCAGGATGCCCATCGAGAAGAACTCCGACCCGCTGCCGGTCACCACGACGGCCTGCGTCTCGTCGTCCGCGGCCAGCTCGTGCACGATGCCCTGAAGGATGAGCAGCACCTCGCGCGTGAGGCGGTTCTGGTCGGCGGGACGGCCGAGTGTGATGGTGGCCACCCGGCCCTCACGCCCGAAACCGACCTCGGTCGGGGTCACCGGCACACCATGATGGTCGCGTGTCAGAGCTCGAACGTCTTGACGTAGACGCCGGGCGAGCCCGCCGCGTGGCGCATGTGCGCCCGCATCCGCTCGGACACCGGGACGGCGTCGCGCTGGACGTTCCAGGCGGCGCTCTCCGAGACCCGGGGGTGCTCGAACTCGTAGAACGTCAGGTAGGCCGGCGTGCCCTCGACGGCGCGGTACCGCCGGCCGCGGATGACGCCCGGGACCTTCTCGTAGTTGGGCACGTAGATCGTGCTGTACCAGTCGTTCCACTCGGCGTCGACCGCGGGCGGCACGTCCATGCGGCCGAGCTGCAGGGCCGGCGCCATCCCGCTCGACGCAATCGCCGGCGTCATCGCGCGCGGATGGATCATGGTGTAGATGTTCCGGATGAACGTGGTCGCGATCGCCGGGGGCCCCGAGCGCTGCGTCCACGGCGTGGGCTTGGCCTGCACCTGCTGGTAGGCCGGGCTCTCCATCACCGCCGCACTCTCCAGCTCGTACACCGCCAGGTGCTTGGGGCCGCCCTTCACCGCCTCGTAGCGGGCGCCGTTCAGGAAGCCCGGGATGGCGAGCCGCTCGGCCAGGTGCTCCTCGTTGTACCAGCGATTGAACTCGGCTTCCTTGTCCGCCGGCACGTCGGCCCACACCATCAAGAGTCCCGTCCCCTTCCTCGCCGTCATGGCTGACTCCTTTCGGAAAGCCCGATCCTAGATCAGAGCGCGGCCGAGTGCCAGCATGATGCTGCTCGAAGCGGGCGCCGCGATCAGCGTCGCGGCAACCGCGTGGGGGAGCGGAACGGTGTTCAGTTCACCGCAGCGCACGCTCGCCCGTCGCGCCGTCGAAGAACACCACGCGATCCGGCCGGAACGTGAACCGCCGCCGATCCCCGACCGCCACCTTCGCCTCCGCATCCACCTTGGCGACGACCGACGCCGGACCGCCGTAGTCCAGGAACACCAGCGTCTCGTCCCCCAGCGGCTCCAGCAGGCTCACGGCCGCCGGCCAGCCGGCCCCGTCGCCGGCCAGACGCACGTGCTCCGGCCGCACGCCGAGGGCCACGCGAGAACCCGGCACGGGCGCACGGGCACCGAGCTCGAGCGTGATCCCGGGCGCCTGGAACTGCCCGCCCGCCCCGACCTCTCCGTCCACGAAGTTCATGGCCGGCACGCCGAAGAATCCCGCCACGAACCGGTTGGCCGGGTCGCTGTAGACCGACAGCGGCGGCCCGACCTGCTGCACACGGCCGCGGTCCATGACCACGATGCGATCCGCCATCGTCATCGCCTCGGCCTGGTCGTGGGTGACGTAGACGAACGTGGCGCCGAGGCTGCGGTGCAGGCGCTTGAGCTCGGTGCGCATCTCGACGCGGAGCTTGGCGTCCAGGCTCGACAACGGCTCGTCCATCAGGAAGACGGCGGGCTTGGTGACGATGGTCCGGGCCAGGGCGACGCGCTGAGCCTCGCCGCCCGAGCACTGGGCCGGCCTCTTGTCGAGCAGCGGGGCGATGCGCATGGCCTCGGCGGCCTCCCGCACGCGGGCCCGCACGGCGGCGTCGGGGACGCGCTTGACCCGCAGGCCGAAGGCGATGTTCTCGAACACGGTCAGGTGGGGGAACAGGGCGAGGTCCTGGAACACCATGCCCAGGTCGCGTTCCCCCGGCTCGAGCTCGTTGACGACGCGGTCGCCGATGACCACCTCGCCGCTCGTCGGCGTGTCGAGGCCGGACAGCATGTTGAGCGTCGTCGTCTTGCCACAGCCCGAGGGGCCGACGAGGACGACGAACTCACCGTCGCCGATCTCGAGATCGACGCCGGCCACGGCGGTGATCCGGCCGAAGGTCTTCACGAGGCCGCGCAGGACGATGCGGGCCACGGCTATTGCCGGATCATCCCGAAGCTGAACCCCTTCACGAGGTGCTTCTGGATGAGGATGCCGAGGACGACCACCGGGACGGTGATGACCGTGCCGATCGCGGCCTGGGGGCCGTACAGCCGGCCCTCCACGGCGCTCTGGAACTTGTTGAGCAGCACCGGCAGCGTGGTGACGTTCGGGTGGGTCAGCGTGAGGGCCAGCAGGAACTCGCTCCAGTTGAGGATGAAGATGAACAGGAACGTCACCACCATCCCCGAGGCGACCAGCGGCAGGACGACCCGCCGGATCGTGTAGACCCGGCCCGCCCCCATCAGGCGGGCGGCGTGCTCGAGCGTGTACGGCACGTCGTCGATGAAGCTCAGCATCATCCAGATCACGAAGGGCAGCGTCGTGACCGTGTAGAGCAGGCCCAGGCCCAGGTAGGTGTCGAAGAGGCTCAGGCGGGCGCCGAACAGGACCGTGGTCGTGTGCGGGATCATGATCGCGTAGTACATGAGGATCGGGATCGCGATGACGATCGGCGGCACCATGCGGATGGTCAGGATGGCGTAGCGGAAGTTCTTCCCGCCGACGCCGAAGCGCGAGACGGCGTAGGCCAGGAACGTCCCCAGCAGAAGCGAGGCGAGCGAGGCCAGCGAGCAGATGACGACCGAGTCGCGCAGCGCGGGCCAGATGTTGAACACCTGGTCCGTGGCCGAGCGCGACAGCTCGCGCCCCAGCTCGGTGAAGGTGAAGACCTGCCGGTAGTTGTGGAGGGTCGGTTCGTGGGGCAGCCAGTGCGGCGGCCAGGCGACCCACTCCCAGGCGTCCTTGAAGGAGGTCGAGATCATCCAGAAGATCGGGAACAGGACCAGCGCGGCCCAGGCGACCAGCGCGGCGTGACGCCCCCAGGGCGCGAGCCGGCGCCGGACGGTCATCCGCGCCCCTCGGCCAGCGCCACGCTCCGCTGGCGGACGAGCAGGTAGATGCCCGCATAGATGAGCGCCGCGAAGATCACCAGCAGCAGCATCGAGGCGGCGGCGCCGAAGCTGAACTTGTTGAACTGCCAGACCTGGCGCCACAGGTAGAACGCCACCGTCTGGGTGGAGTTGCCGGGGCCGCCGAACGTCAGCAGGACCGACTGGTCGAAGATCTTCAGCGCCTCCATGCTGCGGACGACGACGGCGATGACGATGACCGGCTTGAGCAGCGGCAGCTGCACGCGCCAGAAGATCTGCCAGGGGCTGGCGCCCATCACCCGGGCGGCGTTGACGAGCGGCCGGGGCAGCGCGGAGAAGCCGGACAGGAAGATCAGGAACGTGAGCGAGGTCCATTGCCAGACGTCGGCCAGGATGATCGCCCACTGGGCGGCGATCGGGTGCGACAGCCAGCGGATGCGCGGGTCGAATCCGAGCAGCGCCGCGACGGGCGCGACCAGCTGGTTCAGCGGACCGGAGTCCACGTAGATCATCGAGAAATTGTAGCCGACCACCACCGGCACGACCATCATCGGGACCAGGAAGACGGTGGTGTAGACGCGCGTGCCGCGGACGGTCCGGGCGACGAGCATGGCCAGGACGAAGCCGATCAGCAGCTCCAGCGAGACCGCGACGGCGGCGAAGTAGAACGTGCGCCCCAGCGCCCACCAGAACTCGGCGTCGGCGAGGACGTCGGCGTAGTTGCCCAGCCCTTCGAAGTGCGCCTGCTCGAAGGGGCGGCTGGCCCGCCACTTCAGCAGGCTGATGTAGACCGTCAGGCCGAAGGGGATGGCCAGCAGGAGCAGGAAGAGCCCCTCGACGAGGACGAAGGGAACGAGGCGGAACACCCGCTCCTGCGCCAGCCAGGCGGCGATCCGCCGGGGCGGGCGCGTCGGCGCGGGGACCGCCGCCGTCCTCGTCGGCGCGTGGGCGTCAGCCATGCCGGGAGCGGTCCGCCGGGGCTACTCGAACTTGTCGAGGTAGATTCCGCTCTCTACCCCCTGCCGCCAGGTCTGCACCTGGCGGGCGCGGCCGACGTCGTTGGTCACCTTGTTCCAGCCCGCCTCGATCCGCTTGGCGGCCTCCTCGGCCGTCGCGTTGCCGTTCATGACGTCGGCGAGGTGCTTGTCGAGGACGTTGAAGTACTCGTAGTTGCCCTCGAGCATCAGCAGCGAGGTCGCGTACTTCGAGTTCTCCATCGTGGTGGCCAGGAACTGCTCGCCGAAGCGCTGCCGGATGGCCGCGTTCTTCAGATTGGACTCGCGGAACGGGTCCCAGAAGCCCTTGGGGTGGGCGATGGCCTCGTCGCCGACCGTCGGGCCCGTCAGCCACTGGACGAACCAGTACGCCAGCTCGGGGTGCTTGCTGTACTTGCTCACCATGTAGCCGGTGCCGGCGGCCTGGGGCGAGCGGCGCACCAGCTTGCCGCCCGCGTCGGTCTGGGGAACGAGGCAGGCCAGCTGCTTGGCCTTGATGACGCTCTTCTCGTTGCTGTTGGCGAAGCCCACGACCGAGGGGAACGACATGACCGAGTAGGCCTGGCCGCTGGCCCAGAACGGGTAGATCTGCGGCGTGCCCCACCCCTGGATGTCGGGCGGCATGTACTTCACGATGGAGGCGAACTGCTTGATCGCCTTCACGCCCTGCGGCGTGGCGATCCGGGGGTTCATGTCCTTGTCGAACAGGAGGCCGCCGAAGTAGGCGGGAAAGTGCCGGTACGAGAAGTTGACGGACCGGTACCCCATCGCGCCGTACAGCCCCTTGTCGAACGTCATGCCCCAGCGGCTCTGGCCGGGCTTGGTGTGGAAGAACTCCGCCTGCCGTTCCCACTCCTCCATCGTCGCCGGGCAGCCCGGGTCCTTCTTGAACTTCGCCCGGTACTCGGCCTTCACCTGCGGGTTGTCGATCAGGTCCTGGCGCAGGACCAGGATCAGGTGGTCGCCGTCCAGCACGAACGTGTAGAGCTTGCCCTGGTAGTACTGCTGGTGGCTCAGACCCGGCGCGACGCCCGAGAAGTCCGGCTTGCCGCGGGCGGCGTAGGGGTCGAGCGGGATGAGCACGCCGGCGCCGGCGGCGTCGGGCGCCGTGTAGGGGAAGTCGTTGAACATGTCGAACTCGCCGGTCTTGGCCACGGCCTCGGCCATGATCTTGGCCGGGATGTCGGTGTAGCCGAGCGGCACGATCTTGATCGTCACCCCGGTCAGCTTCTCCCACCGCTCCGAGAAGTCCGGAAACGAATTCCGGTAGAGCGAGCTGAGCAGGATGGTCTGCTCGACGTTCTTGAGGTTGTGCTTCTGCAGATAGGCCTTGGCGCCGTTGACCGCGCGCTCCTCCACGGTCGCGCCCGGGACCACCTGCGCCCCCGCCGTCGCGCCCGTTCCGACCACCAGCATCGCCGCCAGCACGATCGTCAGGATCCGCATCGCTGCCTCCTCGCCGGGCTCCAGCGCCCGGTCTCACGCGGCCTCATCGCCACTCCGGAGCGGAAGACCCGATCGTAGATCAGAGCGCGGCCGAGTGCCAGCCATCTCGTCAATGCTATAGTCCCTGCCGGAAGGAACCCAGCGATGGCGAAGAGCAACATCGTGCGCGTGGGCGAGGTCGAGATCATGCCGCTGTCGGACGGCGTGCTGGAGTTCGACCTCTGCAACTTCTTTCCGACCATTCCGGACGAGCAGTGGAGCCCGCACGAGTCCCACCTCCACGACCACCGGGTCCGCTTCAACCTCGGCTCGTACCTGATCCGGTCCTCCGGGCGGACCATCCTCGTCGACACCGGCCTCGGGCCCCGGCCGGCCGACACGCCCGACGTCCCCTGGGGCCGGCTCCTGCACGATTTCCAGGCCAACGGCGTGCGGCCCGACGAGGTCGACATGGTGGTGCTGACGCACCTGCACCGTGACCACGTCGGCTGGAACCTGCTCCGCGAGGGCCAGCGCTACGTGCCGACCTTCCCCAACGCGCGCTACTGGATGAGCGCCAAGGACTGGGACACGTCCCACCGGCCCGACGTCCAGCCCGAGCGGTATCCCAACGCGCCGGCCTGCGTGTGGCCGCTGGAGGAGCTGGGGCTGATCGAGTTCATGCACGGCGAGCACAGCCTCACGCGCGAGCTGACGGCGGTGCCCACGCCCGGCCACACGCCCGGCCACGTCAGCCTGCTGGTCACCTCGCAGGGCCAGCGGGCGCTGGTGCTGGGCGACGCCGCCCACAGCCCGGTCCAGATCGAGGAGCCGGACTGGGTCTCGCGCGCCGACATGGACCCCGAGCTGACGCGGCAGACCCGGCGCGCGCTGCTCGACCGCTTGGAGCGCGAGGAGATCCTCGTGATGGCCGGCCACTTCCCGGCGCCCGGCTTCGGGCGCATCGTGCGGCTGGAGGGACGGCGCTACTGGCGAGGGCTCTGACCGCTTCAGCGCAGCCCGGCGGCGCGCAGCCGCGGGAACACGACGTCGCGGAACGCCGCCAGCTCGGGCTCGGGCAGGCCGAAGGTCAGCAGCGGCATGAGGTAAAGATTGCGGGCGCCGAGCTTCGTCATCTCCACGATCCGCGCCGCGCAGTCGGCCGGGGTCCCGATGAGCCCGATGGCGTCGCAGAGCCGGGCGGCGACCTCGTCCGGCACGAACGCGGTCGCGGCGATGGCCTCCTCCCAGTCGTGGGCGTGGGAGAGGTCGGGATAGATCTTCCGGACCGCGTCGGGGATCTCGAGCTTCGGGAACGACAGCCCCGCCGGCTCCAGCCAGTACCCGCCCCAGCGGAGGATACCCCAGTGCACCGCGGTCGGCCGCGCCAGCCGCCGCGCCTCGGCCGTGGTCGCCGCGGTGCCCGTGCGCACGGCCCAGACGATCTCGAGATCCTCGAGCCGCCGGCCGGCCCGCCGGGCGCCGCGCTCGAGGTGCTCGAGCGCCCGCTCGACGATGCCGCGGTTGAAGCCGACCAGCAGGAACGCCCCGTCGGCGATCTCGCCGGCCACCTCGATGGCCTTCGGGCCCGAGGCGGCCATCAGCACGGGGATCGGCCGGCCGGCGGCGTAGTCCAGGCGCCCGGGCGTGCCGTCGAAGTCCACGCTCTCCCGGGCGAGCAGGGCCTTCACCGTGCGAACGCACGCGCGCATCTCGGCGAGCGTGGCCGGCTTGCGGCCGATCGTGCTGGCGGACGTGTACCCGGTGCCGATCACGAACGTGACGCGGCCCGGCGCCAGCTCCTCCACGGTCTGGATCGCGCCCGCCAGCACGGAGGCGTGGCGGGTGAACGGGTTGGTCACGGCAGGGAACAGCGTGAGCCGCGAGGTGTGGGCGGCGGCCTGGCCGAGGACGACGAAGGTGTCGCGGCTCAGCATCTGGCTGTCGAGGATGCCGGCGCCGTCGAAGCCGGCCGCCTCCACCGCGCCGATGAAGCGCATCAGCTCGGGCATGGGCGCGGTGCCGGGGATGCGCAGGTGGACGCGAACGGGACTGGCCATGGCCCGGCATTCTAAACTATCGCCGAGGAGGACAGCGAGATGCGCTTCCCGACCACGCTCGTCGGCAGCTATCCGCAGCCCGAGTGGCTGATCGACCGCCGGCGGCTGGCCGGGCGCTTCCCGCCCCGCGTGCGGGCCCGCGAGCTGTGGCGCGTGCCCGAGCCGTGGCTGGCCCAGGCCCAGGACGACGCCACGCTGCTGGCGATCCGCGCCCAGGAGGCGGCGGGGCTCGACATCGTCACCGACGGCGAGATCCGGCGCGAGAGCTACTCCAACCGCTTCGCCACGGCGCTGGCCGGCGTGGACCTCGACGATCCCGGCACCGCGCTGGACCGCTCGGGCCACCCCAATCCGGTCCCGCGCATCGTGGGGCCCATCCGCCGCACGCGCCCGGTCGAGGTGGATGACGTGCGCTTCCTGCGCGCCCACACGAGCCGGGCGATCAAGATGACCGTGCCGGGCCCGTTCACGATGGCGCAGCAGGCCCAGAACGACTACTACCCGACCGAGGAGGCGGCGGCGATGGACTACGCGGTCGCGGTGAACGAGGAGATCCGCGATCTCTTCGCCGCCGGCGCCGACGTCGTGCAGATCGACGAGCCCTACATGCAGGCGCGGCCCGAGAAGGCCCGGCAGTTCGGCCTCCGGGCGCTCAACCGGGCGCTGGACGGCGTGAGCGGCACCACGGCCGTGCACATCTGCTTCGGCTACGCGGCGATCATCCATCAGCGGCCGTCGGGGTACTCTTTCCTCCCCGAGCTGGCCGGATGCCCGGTCGAGCAGGTCTCCATCGAGACGGCGCAGGCGAAGCTCGACTGCTCGGTGCTCGGCGCCCTCGCCAGCAAGACGATCATGGTGGGCTGCCTGGACCTGAACGACCCCGCCATCGAGACGCCGGAGATGGTCGTCCAGCGCATCGAGCGGGCCCTGCCCTACGTCGACGCCGGGCGCATCGTCCTCGCCCCGGACTGCGGCATGAAGTACCTGCCCCGCGACGTCGCGGCCGGCAAGCTGGCCGCCATGGTCGAGGCCGCCCGCCGGCTGCGCGCGACGTCGAGCGGGTGATCGAGGAGCGCCCCGGCTCCGCCGGGGCGCGACGAGCGTCGGGGGCTTGGGGGCCATGTCGGGGCCCCCATGTCGATCAAGCCGATCAAGCCCCCCAGCTGACGCCCTCGCCGCCGTCCACGGCGAGGGCGACGCCGGTGATGAAGGCGGCCTCGTCGGAGTGCAGGAACAGCGCGGCGTAGGCGACGTCCCAGCCGGTGCCCATCCGGCGGCGGAGCGGCACCCGGCGGTCGCGCGAGGCGATCACCTCCTCCCGGGGCGTGCCCTGCGCCACGCGCGCCTCGATGGCCATGGGCGTGTTCATGAGCCCGGGCAGGATCGCGTTGGCGCGGACCCCGTACCGCGCGTTGGCGGCCGCCAGGTTCTCGGTCAGGGCCACGACCGCCGCCTTCGTCGTCTTGTAGCCGACGAGCGGGTAGGCGTTGCGAGCCGCCATCGACGAGATGTTCACGATCGAGCCCGCGGCCTCGCGCAAGGCCGGCAGCGCGTGCTTGCACGCCAGCCACATCCCCTTGAGGTTGACGGCGACGCTGCGGTCGAACGCCGCCTCGGTGAGCGTCTCGGCCGGGGCGTCGCCGAGCGCCAGGCTGGCGCCGACGTTGTTGTGCAGGATGTCCAGCCGGCCGAGGCGCTCCAGCGCCGCCGTCACCAGCCGGCGCACCGCGTCCTCGCTGGTGACGTCGGCCTCGACGGCCCAGGCCTCGCCACCCTCGCCGGCGATCATCGCCACGGTCTCCCGGGCGGACTCGAGGTGGCGGTCGGCCACGACGACCCGCGCCCCCTCTCGCGCGAGCAGGAGGGCGGTGGCTCGCCCGTTGCCGATCGTCTCGCCGCGCGTCTGGCCGCCGCCCACCACGATCGCCGCCTTGCCCTCGACTCGCCGTCCGGTCGTCATGACCCCGCATTATCGACGAAGCGGTGGCGACGCGCGGTTTCGCGTGTGGGCAGCATGAGGCCTCGCGGCCCCCAATCCATCAGCGCTCGGGAGTGCCGACGGCGAGCGTGAAGTGGAAGATGGCGCCGCCGGTCGGGTTGTTCGCGGCCCAGACGTGACCGTCGTGGGCCTCGATGATCGAGCGGGCGATCGACAGGCCCATGCCCATGCCGTCGGGCTTCGTCGTGTAGAACGGCTCGAAGATCTTGTCGGCCGCGTCCAGGGCGATCCCCCTCCCCCGGTCCTCGATCGACACGTGCACCGTCCCGGCGTCGAGGCACTCGGTGCGGATCACCACGGAGCGGGCCGCCTCGACGGTCCCCGTCATGGCTTCCATGGCGTTCATCAGGAGGTTCAGCACCACTTGCTGCAGCTGAACGCGGTCGGCGCTCAGCAGGGGGAGCGCGGGGTCGAGGTCGACCGTGATGGCGACGCCCCGCATGAGCGCGTCGCTGCCCACCAGCTTGACGACGTCGCTGACGACGGCATTGAGGTCGAGGCGCACGCGGCGCGTCTCGCCCTTCTTGAGCAGCTCGCGCAGCCGGCGGATGATGTCGCCCGCGCGCCGGTCGTCGTCGACGATGTCGATCAGGCTGTCCCGGACCTCGTCGAGATCCGGCGGGGCGGCGGCCAGCAGCCGCAGCGCCGCCTGCGCGTTGGCCAGGATGCCGGTGAGGGGCTGGCTCAGCTCGTGAGCCAGCGAGGCCGTCAGCTCCCCCATCGTCGACACCCGGGTGAAGTGGGCCAGCTCGTGGCGGGTCTGCCGGGCCTCCAGCTCCATCCGCTTGCGCTGGGTGATGTCGATGAGCGACACCACCGCCCCGCCCTCGGTCCGGTTCAGCGGCAGCACCGACATGGCGAACCAGCGCTCGCCGGCGGCGGCCGCCCGCGGGTACTCGAGCGCGAAATCGGAGCGGACGCCGGCGATGACGGCCTCGATCGCGGCCTGGGCCTCGCGGGCATACGCGCTGTCGGGCGGCAGGGCGTAGGCGCACACCTCCACGCAGGTGGCCCCCACGGTGACGCCGGCGCTGGCGGCCTCGCTCGGCCCCAGCGTGTGCCACGCCTCGTTGATCGCCACCACCCGGCCGCGCCGGTCCAGCACGGCCACGCCGCTCGTCAGCGACGCCAGGATCGCCGCCTTGACGGCCTCGCTCGCCCGCAGCGCGTTCTCGGCCTGCTTGCGGGTGAGCGCGTTGGCGAAGACCTCGGCGACCAGCCGGAGCTGGGGGATCACCTCCGGCGGCCACGGCTCGCCGTTGCGGCGGGCGCCGAAGCTGAGCACGCCGTAGTCGGTGATCATGAGCGGCGAGTCGTGGAGCCCGCCGTCCAGCGCGGACAGCCCCGGCTGCCACGCTCCGTCGGCGACCCACGAGTGGGTGGGCACCAGGGTCTTGTCGGCCGGCGACAGCTCGAAGATCGCGACGTGGTCGGACTGGAGATGCTCGCCCAGCCGCCGCAGCCACGCGTCGATGGTGCGGTCGACCTGGTCGCTGGGCAGGTGCACGAACGCCCGCGCCAGCCGGGACAGCATCTCCTCGAAGCGCAGGCGGCTCTCGAGGGCCTCCTCGTCGCGCTGCTGCTCCTCGATCAGCGCGGCCAGGCACAGGAGCGGGATCGCCACGCCGATCAGGAAGATCTGCAGCGAGAGAACGTTGTCGGCCCGTGACAGGACGTCGAACGGCCACTGTCCCCGGGCGGCGCCCCCGATGGCCAGGATCTCGACGGTCAGCACCGCCAGGCTGCTGCCGGCGGGCCCCAGGCGCACCGCCGACCACACGAGCAGCGACAGGAGGACCGCGAAAGGCACGGCCATCAGGACGCTGAAGCCGATCACGCCTCGCGGCACGTCCAGCAGCGACAGGCCGACCACGACGATGCCGAGCCAGACCCCGACAGCCTCCAGCAGGCGCCGGTCGAGGCCCCGGCGGACCCAGGCGCGCCACTTGCCGGCGATCAGGACGATCACCGGCACCAGCGTCAGCGCCGTCAGGGCGTTGGCGAAGAACCGGGTCTCCCAGACGAGCCAGTAGTCCTTGCCACCGAGGACGGAGGCCGCCGCCGCATCCGCGAAGGAGGAGGCGAAGGGAGCCACGAAGCCGGCGCACGCGATGAAGACGCCGGCGGCGCGGAGCGAGTCGAACAGTCCGGACGCCGTGAAGCCGAGGCGGCGGACCACGGCGGCGGCGATCAGCGACTCGCTGCAGTTGGTCACGAACAGCGCCAGGATCAGCGCGAGCGGCAACGGCGAGTCCAGCCGGGCAAGGAGGTGTGCGGGAAGGGCCGCCAGCAGAATCAGCCCCCACCGCCGTCGCGGTGCGAGGAGCAGCGCCGCCGTCAGGATCGCATTGGGAGGCCACAGCAGGGATGGCGCCAGCGGCTCGAACTTGAGGTGCAAGCCGATCCGCGAGCCGGCGTAGTAGGCCACCACGACGACGAGCACGATCCCGGCCGGGATCCTGGCCGCGTGCACCAGGGCGCGGACGGCGCCTTCCCGCGGCTCCGCCCCCGGCGCCCTCACGGGGCGGGCGCCCCCTGGACCGCCCGCGCGATCAGCTCCAGCAGCACGTGATCCTCGAACGGCTTGCAGAGGTACGCAACGGTCCCCGGCGAGGGGCTGGCCCCGCGCGTCTCGTCCTCGGCGGTGATGATGATGGTCGGCACCCGCAGCCGCCGGTCCGCGAGCTGGCGCTGGACGTCCAGCCCGCTCAGGCCCGGCATCTGGAGGTCCAGGATAAGGCAGTCGGGACGGGACTGGCGCAGCGAATCCAGGAACTCCTGGCCCGACGCGAACGTCACCGCGTCCAGGTCGGAGGCGGCGAGCAGGCGACGCAGCGACGTGCGCACCGACTTCTCGTCGTCCACCACGGCGATGAGCAGTCGTGATCCAGCGCCTGCCATCCGGTTACCCAAGCACGAAAGCCGGCCGGCTCAACCTGGACCTTGGTCCCAGGACGCCGCGGCTCAGGGGGGCGGCGCCTGGAGGCCCGCGATCAGCTCGACCAGCTGCGCGGGGACCACGGGCTTGACGAGATGGCTGTCGAACCCCGCCTCGCGCGTCCGCTGGCGGTCCGCCGGCTGTCCGTAACCGGTGAGCGCGACGAGCCAGATCTTCCGTGGATCGGCGGCGGCGCGCAGACGCCGGGCGACCTCGAAGCCGTCCAGCCCGGGCACGCCGAGGTCGATGAAGACGAACTCGGGCCGGAACGTCGCGGCCAGCGCGAGCGCGGTGAGGCCCTCGTGCGCCACCTCCACCCGGTGCCCCCCCAGCTCGAGCACGGCCCGGAGCGTCTGCTGCGCGTCCGGATCGTCCTCGACGAGCAGGATCCGGCTCGGCCGGGTCGCCCGTGCTCCCTCGTCGCGGGCGGCCGGCGCCGGCGCCGTCGTGCACAGGGGAAGCCGGACGATGAACTGGCTGCCGTGGCCGAGCCCGGCGCTCTCGCCCGTCACGGTCCCACCGTGACGCTCGACGAGGGCGCGGACGAGCGCCAACCCGAGCCCGAGCCCTCCCTGGGCCCGGTGCAGCGAGCGGTCCGCCTGGGTGAAGAGCTGGAACACGTGCGGCAGCATCTCGGGGGCGATGCCGATGCCGCGGTCCCGCACCCACAGGCACGCCTCGCTGCCCACCGCTTCCACGCCAAGGCGGATCGGCGCGCCGCGCGGCGTGTACTTCACCGCGTTGTGCAGCAGGTTGCCGACCACCTGCTCGAGCCGGGCCGCGTCGCCCACGACGACCACCGGCTCCGCCCTCACGTCGAGGACGACGTCGTGCCCCTCGGCGTGCGGCGAGAGGAGCAGCGCCTCGAAGCTCCGGCGGGCGACCTCCCGGAGGTCGAGGGGCTGCGCCTGCAGCATCAGCTTGCCGAGCCGGATCCGGGACACGTCGAGCAGGTCGTCCACCAGGCGGGCCAGGTGGCGAATCTGACGGGCCATGATCGCGCGCAGCTGCAACCCCCGGGGGCCGCCCTCGCCGACCCGCTCCAGCAGGTACAGGGCGTTGACGATGGGCGCCAGGGGATTGCGAAGCTCGTGGCCGAGCCGCGCCAGGAAGTCGTCCTTCCGGCGGTCGGCCTCGCGAACCTGGCGGTAGAGGCGCGCATTCTCCAGCGCGGTGGCCGCGTGCGCGGCGAAGCGGGTGACGATCCCGACGTCGTCGCCCGAGAACGGCAGCCGCGCCGGCCGGGCGATGGCCAGCACGCCGATGACTTGCCATCCCGCCCGCAACGGCAGGACGGCGGCGGCACGGCCCCCGGTGGCGTCGGGGACGACCACGGCCTCGCTGGTCTTGAGGGCCGCCGCCAGCCCGCGCTGGATCTCGGCGGGCCCGGACTCGCCGAAGAGCGCCGGCGCGGCACCGGCGCTGCCCCGGAGCACCAGCCGCGTCTCGTCCAGGAGGAGGACCCCGGCGGCGTCCGCAGCCAGGAGCTGGCCTGCCCGCTCGGCGACACGCTGCAGGAGGATCTCCTCGCGGCCGTGCGTCCGAGCGAGCTCGTGGCAGATGTCGAGCAACTGCTCGAGCCGTGCCTGGCGCTCTCGCGATTCCCTGAGCAGGTGCGCCTGGCGGCGAAGCTGCTGCAGCTCGTTCTCACTCATCGGCGACTCCCGCAAGGCCGGCAGCATGGGCCTCCCTCCAAGGTTGCCCATCGCTCGCCGTACCTCACCACGCGGGGGAAGCGAAGCGGAACTGGACCTTCTCCCGATGGCCTGGACTAATGTCCCAGCCCGGTGCGATCTTGGCCCAGGGGCGCTCGACCGGCGGCCTGTCGGGGTTTTGCCCGATTGTCCTCATCGGAGACGTCTGGCACTCTGTCGGTGCTCTTTCGGTGCTCTTTCGGTGCGTCCTCGGTTGAGGTGAAGACGGCGCGTGCCGGGCGAGGCTCTCGGGTGGTTCGCTCGGACTGGATCGACGATGGTACCCGCTGCACAGACAGTGGAGATCGCCATGGTGGATGCGCGCGCCCAGCCGTCAGGATCGCAGCCACCCAAAGGCAGCGGTGCGTCGAGTTCTCACTCCGAGAATGCGGGCGGCGCACCGCCGATCGTGTTCGTCATCGACGACGACGAGTCGGTCCGGCGCGCCATCGAGCGGCTCCTCCGCTCGGTCGGGCTCGACGTCGAGTCGTTCGGCTCGTCGCGGGAGTTCATCGTGCGCCCGCTTCCCGATCGGCCGGCCTGCGTCGTGCTCGATCTGCGGCTCCCGGGCGCGAGCGGCCTCGAGGTGCAGGAGACCCTGAGCCGGGCGGGGCGCGAGATCCCCATCATCTTCATCAGCGGCTACGCGGACGTCGCCTCCAGCGTGCGGGCGCTCAAGGCCGGCGCCGTCGACTTCCTCCAGAAGCCGTTCAACGACCAGGCGCTGCTCGACATCGTCCACGAGGCGCTCGCCCGCTCCCGGACGGCGCGCCGGGTGCGCGCCGAGCTGGACGCGATCCGCGCGCGCTTCGACACCCTCACGCCCCGGGAACGGGACGTCCTCCGGCTCGTCCTGCGCGGGCTCCTCAACAAGCAGATCGCCGCCGAGCTGGGCATCAGCGAGAAGACCGTCAAGTTCCACCGGGGCCGGCTGATGGAGAAGACGGGAGTGGGCTCGGTGGCCGAGCTGGTCCGCCAGGCCGGCAAGCTGGGGCTTCCGTCGTAGCCGTTCACCGCCGGCGCGCGAACGCGTAGAGCTTGCGGCCACCCATGCCGCCGACGTCGTCGGGCCCGGCGCCGGGCGCGCCAGTGAGGTCGGAGTCCTCGACCCGGCGGTTGTCGTAGAGCCCGACCACCTCGAATCCCGCGCGCTCCAGCAACCGGCCCAGCTCCCCGGGCTCCAGCAACCGGTACTCCGCGTAGTCCTCGACGTCCGGCCGGCCGGGGATGCGCCACACCCGCGTCCGCGTGAGCCGGCGGCCCGCCCGGTCCAGCGTGTGGACGGACACCGAGGTCGCCGTCAGCTCGGGCGTCTGCACGCGCCCCTCGATGCGCTCGCGAAAGCCGTCGCCGTCCAGGTACGCGCGGGCGTTCAGCGCGTCCACCACGAGCAGCGCGCCCGGCCGGGCGTGGGCGGCGTACGTCTCGGCGGTGGCGGCCAGGTCGGTGTCCGTCAGCGCGTACGAGAGCGCGTTGCCGAAGCTCGTGACCAGGTCGAACGTCCGCCCGAGCCGTACCGTGCGCATGTCGCCCTGGACGACGTGGAGCCGGGGCCGCGCCGATCGCGCATACGTGACGTTGGACTCCAGCAGATCGACGCCCCAGCACTCGGCGATGCTCGCCGCCAGCGTCGCCAGGTGGCGTCCCGTCCCGCAGCCGACGTCGAGCGCCGAGCGGGGCGGGGCCGGCAGGTACCGCCGGAACGCCTCCCGGCACATCGGCCCGACGACGTCGTCCGGGAACACCACGTCGTAGAGACGCGGCTCGGTGTAGAGCAAGCTGCGGAATCCGGGGTCCATCGCCGGGGCTCGCGGTCCGATGATAGCCGACGGCCGTTGTCGTATGATGGCCCCGTGTCGGAGCGCGAGCCCGCCAAGGCCGAGCTGCTGGAGGCGCTGCGGCGCAGCCGTGACGAGGTCGTCGGGATCGTCCGCGGGCTGCCGCCCGAGCGGCTCGAGGACGGTCGCTACGAGAATGGCTGGAACGGCCACCAGATCCTGGCCCACCTCGCCTCGATCGAGTGGACCTACCCGCGGCTCATCGACATCGCCCGCGACGCGCCGGCGCCGGAGTCCGGGCCGGCCTCGTCCGCCGGCGCGCTGCCGACCCGGAGCATGCGCGGCGGCAACGACGCCTACAACGAGCGGCAGGTGGCCAGGCGCGCCCATCGCTCGGTGGCCGAGCTGCTGGCCGAGTTCGAGGAGAACCGCGCCGCCACCATCCGGGCGGTCGAGGCCGCCGACGAGGCGCTGTTCGCGCGCCGCATCCGGTCGGCCGGCGGCGTGGTCGGCCCGCTCGCGGAGGTGTTCTACCAGGTCACGGTCGTGCACGTCCTCGGGCACGCCCGCGACATCGCGGGGCCGATCACGCGCTGAGCGGCGGTCAGGGGGCGCCCCTGGTGGCGCCGGAGGCGAGCATCGTCTCGATCTCGGCGGCATCGAGACCGGCCTCGCGGAGGATCTCGCCGCTGTGCTCGCCCAGCCGGGGCGGCAGCCGGCGGATGGAGGCCGGCGTCCTGCTGTAGGTCGCCGGGATGCCGGGCAGGCGCAGCGTGCCCTCGGTGGGGTGCTCGACCACCTGCCAGAATCCGGTCGCCTCCAGGTGCGGATCGCGCAGCAGCGACTCCAGCGAGTTCACGATCATG
>DASWJN010000322.1:0-3450 GCA_036397135.1 Candidatus Methylomirabilota bacterium | reverse complement strand
CCAGCCCCCTTCAGGGGGATGGGGGGCTCGCGCTCGCCGAGCCCGGAGCGAGCGTACGGCGACCGGCGAGCCATCCGGGGCGCACCCGGGGCTCCCGTGTCCCGCCCCCGGCGTCACCGGATTCCACGAGGTTCATCAGCGCTGGATCGACGGCGCCCACGCCGTCGTGCGCCCCGCGATCGTCTCCCAGCGAATGCGCGCTCCGCTCGCGGTGCGCGCCAGGGGGTCGCGGTCCCACCGGCGGTGAAACAGCCAGGTCCGCGGGAAGCGGTCGCTGTCGGCGCCGGCGGCGACCGCGGCCGTCAGCACGGCGCGCAGCCGGCGGCGCAGGCGGCCGGATTCCTCGGCGGTCAGGGTATGGGCGGCGCGGCGGGGATCGACGCGGGCCTGATACAGGACCTCGTCGGCGATCCAGTTGCCGACGCCGGCGGCAAAGCTCTGATCGAGCAGCAGCGCTTTGATCGGCGCCGTCCGTTCCCGCAGCAGCGCGTGGAACGGGGCGGGCGGCGGCAGCTCGCGGAGCGCGTCGAAGCCGAGGCCCAGGAGCGGCGGCTCCCGGCGGGGATCCTCGCGCAGCCGGACGCGACCCAGCCGCCGGGCGTCGGCCAGCGCCAGCTCGCCGCCGTCGTCGAACGTCAGGCGCAGCTTGACGAAGCGGGGCGGCCAGCCCGCCGGGGCCCGGCCGCGCGTGGATCTCAGCCGCAGGGGCGGGCGGACGGGGACGTGCAGGCCGCCGGTCATCCCGAAGTGCATCATGAGGACCGGGCGGCGGTCCAGCTCGAGCCACAGGTGCTTGCCGTGCCGCCGCGCCGCCCGGACGCAGCGGCCCAGCAGCGCGGCGCGCAAACGCGCCGCCGACACGCCCTCGAACACGATGGGGTCGGCCGCGCACCAGACGTCCACGATGCGCCGGCCGGCGGCGACGCGCGCCGCGAGCCGCCGGGCCGCCTCGACGTCCGGTAGCTCGGGCACGGGCGGGCGCCCTACTCGGCGACGATCTCGAGCAGCTCGACCTCGAAGACGAGCGTGGCGCCCGGCTTGATCCGTGGCGGCGCGCCGCGGTCACCGTAGGCCAGGTCGGCCGGGCAGACGAGGCGGCTCTTGCCGCCCACCTTCATCTGCTGCAGCCCCTCGGTCCAGCACTTGATGACCCCGTTGAGCGGAAACGTCGCCGGCTGCCCGCGCTGCCGGGAGCTGTCGAAGACGGAGCCGTCGGCGAGCGTGCCGTGGTAGTGGACCTTGACCTTGTCGGTCGCCTTCGGCGAGGGGCCGGTGCCGGGCGTCAGCGTGGAGATCACCAGCCCGGACTCCGTCTTCTTCGTCCCCGGCTCGGCGGCCGCCTTGGCGAGGAAGCTCTGGCCCGCCTTCCGCTCGGCCGCTGCCACCACCGCGGCCCGCGCCGTCCGCAGCTGCTGGATCCTGGGCGCGTACGCGCGCAGGTCGACCTTGCGCTCCCGGCCCAGAACGCCGTCGGCGAGCCCGGCCTTGACGAGCTCCAGCTCGGCGGCGCTGAGCCCGAACGAGGCCAGTCGCTCGCTCAGCGACAGCCCGATGGCGTACAGCGCCTTCTCGTCCTCGGTCTTCGGCTCCTGGCCGGCGACCGGGGGCGGCGTGACGAGCAGGACGAGTGCGAACACAACACACCAGCGCATGCGTACTCCTCTCGGGTGATGGGTCCGGGCGGCAGCCCGAACTCAGGTCAGCACGGCCGTCGTGCGCCGGGCGATCAGGTCGAAGTCGATGGCGGCGCCGAGGCCGGGACCGGCCGGGGCGTGCACGAGCCCGCGCGCGTCCGGCTCGATGTCCTCGACCAGGCCGTACTTCTGGGCGGCGGCCGGCAGCAGGACCTCGAAGAACTCGCAGTTGCGGATCGCCATGATCACGTGGAGGTTGGCGACGTTGTTGAGCGAGTTGCCGCCGTGATGGATCTCGAAGTTCATGTGGAACGCCTCGGCCAGGTGGGCCGTCTTCACCAGCGGCGTGATCCCACCCTTCACCGCCACGTCGCCGCGCAGGTAGTCGGTCGCCTGCGCGGTGAGCCACGGCGCGTACGCGGTGAAGCCGCCCGGCGAGTACTCGGTGGCGAGGATCGGGATCGACAGGTGCTGCTTGAGCTTGACGTAGTTGTAGAGATCGTCGTCGGCCAGCGGGTCCTCGTACCAGTGGAAGGCGAGCGCCTCGACGGCCTTGCCGACCCGCAGCGCCTCCGGATACTGGTAGGCCCACGTCGGGTCGAGCATGACGGTGTAGCCATCGCCGACGGCGCGCCGGACGGCCTCGCACACCGCGATGTCGGTGGCCGGGTCGGTCGGCGGATGGATCTTGTAGGCGGTCCAGCCCGCGGCCTTGAAGCCCGCCGCCTCCTCGGCGTAGGCCCCCGGGGAGGGCAGGACGGCGGACGACGCGTACGCCGGCGCCGACTGGCGATACGATCCCAGCAGGCGGTGGATGGGCATGTTCGCCGCCTTGCCGCCGAGATCCCACAGCGCCACGTCCACCGCGCCGATGGCGCGCAGGGTCGTCGAGCGGTTGCGCTGCCACAGCGCCTGCCAGAGTCGCTCGCGGTCGAGCGGATCCTGGCCGAGGACCAGCGGCTTCAGGAAGCGGATCAGCGACTGCGCGTCCAGCGAGGCGCTTCGCATCGCGGAGCCGAGGAACGCGTGGCCCTCGAGCCCGGCGTCGGTGCGCAACGTGAGCAGGCCGAGGTCGCTGGACCCGCTGAAGCGTCCGGTGTGCCGGCCATAGCTGGTGGCCGGGATGTCGGGCCAGGCGAACAGCGTCAGCGTGACGTCGGTGATCTTCATGCCGCGGTAGCGTACCACGCGCCCGGGTGACCGGGCCCCGCCCAGCTCCGCCGGGGCGCGACGAGCGTGAGGGGCGCCTCCCTCAGCTCCGGCGTTGCTGCAGAAGCCGATCCGCGACCGGGGAACCGGACGGACGCCGGCCGGTCGCCTCGTCCAGCCGCCGCGCGATGCGCGCGAGCAGGCGGCGCTGGCGGCCGATGATCCGGCGCTGCTCGATGAACAGCCGCATCATCTCGCCGAGGACGATGAAGGGCGCGCCGGCCAGGATGCCCGAGATCACGAGCAGGGCGGCGGCCAGGGACCGTTCGAGGACGGCCTGTCCGGTGAGGCGGCCCCACGGCATGTCGAGCGCGACGGCGGCGACGGCCAGGAGCACGCCGCCGACGGCCAGCAGCATGCCGATGACCACGAGGACGGTGGCCCAGAAGGCGGCGAAGCGATACCGGGACATCGCGACCTCATACTACTCCCGCGCTCACGCGCGGGCGAGCATGGCTTCCTGGATGACGGCCCCCAGCCGGCTGAGGGTCATGGGCTTCTCGACCGTGGCCATCACGCCATCCACCTTGGCGCGGGCGGCGTCGCCCAGGTAGCCCGACATCATGACGACCGGCACCGTGACGTCGCGCCGGCGCAGCTCGCGCAC
>DASWJN010000321.1:0-3446 GCA_036397135.1 Candidatus Methylomirabilota bacterium | reverse complement strand
CCGTTCCCGCCGCCCGTCACCGTGCGCCCCGCAGCCTGATGGAGCCCAGCCGTGGCCGGTGCGAGGCGGACTCCAGCCTCGTGGTGCCGCGGACCCACCCCATGGGCACCTCGCCCACGTCGCGCCGGCGGTCGGCGAACTTCCGACTCGGGACACTAGCCGCCGTCGGACTCGTCGGGCGCCGTCTCGCCGGCGAGGTAGCGCCGATAGCGGTCGAGGGTGGCGCCGAGGTCCTCCACGAGCTGCCGGCGCACTCGCTTGAGCGCCTGGATGTCGACCCGGAGCCGGGCCTCGTCGGCGCGCGCCGCCTCCACCGCCTTCTCGCCGCGCAGCTCGGCCTCGCGCACGATCAGCCCGGACTCGTGCTTGGCCGCCGTGCGCACCTCCTCGGCCTCGCGCCGGGCGGCCGCCTTCAGCTCGTCGGCCAGGCGCTGCGACGTCACCAGGGTGTCCTGCAGCGCCTTCTCCAGCTCGCCGACGCCGCGTTGCCGCTCCTCCTGGGCCGCCAGCTGCTCGCGCAGGAGCTGGCACTCCTTCAGCAGGGTCTCGTAGTCGTCGGCCACGTCCTCCAGGAAGGCGTCCACCTCCTGCGGATCGAAGCCGCGGAACATCTTGACCGTGAACTGCTGCTGGCGGATGTCCTGGGGTGAGATGCGCATCGAACCCTCCCGCTCGCTATCTGAGGCTCACTGCCAGGTCGCGGAGCGACTCCACCAGGAACGCCTGGAGGAAGTAGATCGCCAGGATCACGATCATCGGCGAGAGGTCGAGCCCCATCTGGAAGGTGGGCAGCCGCCGGCGGATCGGCCGCAGCACCGGCTCGGTCACGCGGTACAGGAATCGCACGATCGGGTTGAACGGGTCGGGGCTCACCCACGACAGCACCGCGCGCGCGATGATGATCCAGAAGTACGCCCACAGCACCAGCTCGACCAGGCGGGCCGCCGCCAGCACCAGGTTCGAGAAGAGGAACATCAGGCGCGGCCCCGGCCCAGCTCGCGCGAGCGCTGGGTGGCCCGCTCGACGGCCTGGATGAGCGTCGTGCGGAGGCCACCCTCCTCCAGCGCGGAGATGCCGGCGATGGTGGTGCCGCCCGGGCTCGACACCATGTCCTTGAGCGCGGCGGGATGCATGCCCGTCTCCGCCAGCAGCCGGGCGGTGCCCAGCACGGTCTGGGTGGCCAGCGTCAGGGCCGTTGCCCGGTCCAGCCCCACGCGCACGCCACCGTCGGACAGCGCCTCGATCACGATGGCCACGTAGGCGGGCCCCGAGCCGCTCAATCCCGTGACCGCGTCCAGCTGGTCCTCGTCGAGCACCACCACGCGGCCGACGGCGCCGAAGATCTCCTCGGCGGTGGCGAGGTCGTCGGGCGCGAGGCCCGTGCCCCGGGCGACGGCGGCGGCGCCCTGGAGGACGAGCGCCGGCGTGTTCGGCATCACGCGGATGATGCGGGCGTCCCGGCCGAGCGCCGTCCGGATCGTCGCCGTCGCCACGCCGGCCGCGATGGAGATGAGCAGGTGCCGGCTGCTGACCGCCGGCGCGATCTCGGCGAGGACGGCGGCCATGATCTGGGGCTTGACGGCCAGGATGACCACGTCGCTCTCGCGCACCAGGCGCAGGTTGTCGGCGTGGGCGACGATCCCGAACTGCCGGGCGAGCTGGTCGGTGCGCTCGGCCCGCACGTCGGTGGCCGCGATGTGCTCGGCCGGAACCGTGCCGGCGCCGAGCAGGCCGCGGATGAGCGCCTCGCCCATGTTGCCGCCGCCGACGAACCCGACGCGCTTGCCCTTGACGCTCATGCGCCCGTCTCCGCCGTGCCCCGCGCCGCGCGAGGCCCGAAGATCGCCGTGCCCACCCGCACCATCGTCGCCCCTTCCTCGACCGCCACCTCGAAGTCGCCGCTCATGCCCATCGACAGCTCCGCCAGCCCGTGACGCTCGGCCAGCTCGCGCAGCCGGCGGAACCACGGGCGGGAGTCCTCCGCGCGCTCGACTTCCGGCGGAATCGTCATGAGCCCGCGCACGCGCACGTGGGAGAGCTTGCCGATGGCGTCGAGCGTTTCGCCCACGGCGTCGGGGCCGACGCCGCCCTTGGTCGCCTCGGCGGCCACGTTCACCTGGAGCAGCGTCTCGATCGGACCGCCGCGCGCGGCCGCCCGCCGCTCCAGCTCGCGGGCCAGCTCCAGGCGGTCCAGCGAGTGGATCACGTCGAACAGCTCGAGCGCGTCCTTGACCTTGTTCGTCTGGAGATGCCCGATCAGGTGCCAGGGCACCGGGCGGCCCAGCGCGGCCACCTTGCCCCTGGCCTCCTGCACGCGGTTCTCGCCCAGCGCGCGGAGGCCGGCCGCCAGCGCCGCCCGGATGCGCTCGACGTCGACGGTCTTCGACACGCCGATCAGCAGCACGTCGTCGGCCCGCCGTCCGGCCCGCTCGGCGGCGCGCGCCAGGCGCTCGCGCACGCGCGCGAGGTTTCCCGGGATGTCGAGCATGCGCGATTCTAGCACGCGGGTCTGGTACCGGAGACCGGCGGGTCTTCCGTGCCCGTGGCTCCTGTTCGGAACGGACGGGGACGCTGGCTGCGTCGGTGAAGACGCCGGCGTCTCGTGACAGACCGCGCTACGGCAGCGCGGCGACGGTGACCAGGCGGCCGCGGTTGCCCTTGCGGAAGGAGTAGAGCAGGTCGGGGTGGCAGGCGGTGCACAGGCGCGGGTTCTCGACGTGGGCGGGAGCGACGCCGGCCTCGGCCAGCAGCGCCTCGTTCGCGGTCCACAGATCGAGCATCGCGTGGCCCTCACGCGCCGGCCGGAACCAAGCGCGGGCGTGGCGGCCGAACGCGGCGCCGAAGTCTCGAAGCACGGGCTCGTCGACCTCGTAGCAGCACGGCCCGATCGACGGCGCGATCGCGGCGTGGAGCTGATCGGCGCGGGCGCCGGCCGTCACGGCCGCGCGGACCGCGGCCCGGGTGGCGCCCCGCACCGTCCCCCGCCAGCCGACGTGGGCCGCCACCAGCACCCGCGCGATCGAATCCCACAGCGTCAGCGCCAGGCAGTCGGCCGTGAAGATCGCCAGCGGCACCCCGCGCTCGGTCGTGGCCAGCACGTCACCCGTGCCGGCCCACCCGCCCCCGGTAGGCGCGCGCACGACCTCCGCGCCGTGCACCTGCTTCGCGTACGCGACGCGCCCCAGGTCCAGCCCGACGGCCCGCAACGCGTCCCGCGCCCCCGCGTCGAACGGCCCCGCCGCCTGCGCCGGCGAGCTCACCCCCGGGAAATGCCGCGTCGTCGTCGCATGCGGCAGCCCCAGCGCCCCCAGCCCACTGAACGTGAAATAGGCCGGCGGCTCGCCATGCGGAACCAGCCGGGTCGATGGACGCGAGCCCACGCTGTAGATCTTATCCAAGATCCGTACGCACGCCGGGCCGCGTTCGATGAACCACTTTCGAGCGCG
>DASWJN010000320.1:0-10913 GCA_036397135.1 Candidatus Methylomirabilota bacterium | reverse complement strand
GTGACGCCGGGGTGGGGCGCGGGGGCCGCGGGCGCGCCATCATGGCGAGCCGTCGTCGCCGTTCGAGCGCAGGGCGCGGCGAGCGAGCCACCTACGATTCGACTGGCCCACCCCCCAGCCCCTCTGGGGGATGGGGGGCCCGAGCGAGCCGCGCCCGGAGTGAGTTACGGCGACAGGCGAGCCATGCCGGCGCGCGCCTGGCCCCCGCGCCCGACCCCCGGCGTCACCGGGTTCCACGAGAGTCCTTAGCGCGCGCCGGTGCTGCTGGAGGTGGAGCGGGTCTCGAAGGGCTTCGGCGGCGTCCGCGCCGTCCACGAGGTCAGCTTCAGCGTCGAGCCCGGCGAGCTGATCGGCATCATGGGCCCGAACGGGTCGGGCAAGACCACGCTCTTCAACGTGATCGCCGGCGCGCTGCCCGTCGACGCCGGCCGGATCCGCCTGCGCGGCCACGACATCGCCGGGCTGGCGCCCCACCGGGTGTGCGCGCGGGGCATCGCGCGCACGTTCCAGCTCGTCCGGCCCTTCGCCGGTCTCACCGCGCTGGAGAACGTGCTGGTGGGCCGCCTCTTCGGCCGCGCCGGCGCGGCGGCCGCCGGCGCCGCCACCGAGGCCGAGCGGCTGCTGGCGCTCGTCGGGCTCGAGGGGCGGGCCGGGGTGCCCGCCGCCCGGCTCACGCTCATCGACCGCAAACGCCTGGAGCTGGCGCGGGCGCTGGCGACGTCGCCCGAGCTGCTGCTGCTCGACGAGTTCATGGCCGGCCTCAACCCCGCCGAGACGGCGACCGCCATGGCGCTCGTTCGCCGGCTCGTCGCCGGCGGGATGACCGTGCTGATGGTCGAGCACATCGTGTGGGCGCTCATGGAGCTGTCGCGCCGGCTCATCGTGCTGAGCGCCGGGGAGAAGATCGCCGAGGGTCCCCCCGCGGCCGTCGCCGCCGATCCCGCGGTGGTCGAGGTCTACCTCGGCGCCGATCCCGAAAGCCCCATGCGTGCTTGAGATCCGCGACCTCGACGCCGCCTACGGCGACATCCGGGTGCTGAGCGGCGTCACGCTGTCGGTGGGGCCGGGCGAGATCGTCGCGCTGCTCGGCCCCAACGGAGCCGGCAAGACCACGCTCCTGAACTCGATCGCCGGACTTTTGCGCCCTCGCGCCGGCGCCATCCGCTTCGAGGGCGAGGACCTGGGCGCCCTGCACGCCCACCTGATCGTGGAGCGGGGGCTCGCGCTGGTGCCCGAGGGCCGCCGGCTCTTCGGCGGCATGACCGTGGGGGAGAACCTGGAGCTGGGCGCCTTCGCCCCCCGCGCCCGCCCGACGAAGGCCGCGGGGTTCGAGCGCGTGTACGGGCTGTTCCCCGATCTCTACCAGCGCCGCCGCCAGCTCGTCCGCTCGCTGTCGGGCGGCCAGCAACAGATGGTGGCGGTCGGCCGGGCGCTGATGACCAACCCCCGGCTCCTGATGCTCGACGAGCCCTCGCTCGGCATCGCGCCCCGCCTGGTGCGGTCGATCATGGCCTCGCTGGCGGAGATCAACCGCGCCGGCGTCGCCGTCTTCCTGGTCGAGCAGAACGTCCAGGCCGCGCTCGGCCTCGCCCATCGCGCCTACGTGCTGGAGGCCGGCCGCATCGCCGGCCACGGCGCCGCCGCCGACCTGTTGCGCGATCCCCACGTGCGCCGCGCCTATCTCGGCCCGCTGGCGGTGCGCGAGTGAGCATCCTCGCCCAGCAGCTCGTGCTCGGCCTGCTGATCGGCGGGCTGTACGGGCTGGCGGCGGCGGGCCTGTCGCTGGTGTTCGGCGTCCTCAAGGTGCTGAACGTCGCCCACGGCGAGCTGATCATGCTGGGCGGCTACGCCGCCTTCTGGACGGTCGCGCTGCTCGGCCTGGATCCGTTCGTGTCGCTGCTGGTGGTGGTGCCGCTGTCGCTCCTGCTCGGAGTCGGCCTCTACTGGGGACTGTTCGGGTTCGTCGTGCGCGCCGACGAGGAGACGCGCATCAAGAACTCGCTGCTGATCGGCTTCGGGCTGGGGCTGGCCCTCCACGCGCTCGCCGTCCTGCTGTGGACCGCCGACGAGCGCTCGATCGTCACGCCCTATGGCGGTTCGATCACGCTCGCCGGCCTCTCCATCCCGATCGTGCGCCTGGCGAGCCTGCTCATCGCGCTCGCGCTCATCGGCGGCCTGCACCTCCTGCTGGCGCGCTGGCGCTGGGGCAAGGCCATCCGGGCGACGGCGGAGGACTGGCAGGCGGCGCTGCTCACCGGCATCGACGTCCGCCGCGCCTACCTGCTGGCCTTCGCGATCGGCACCGGCCTGGCCGGCGCCGCCGGCACGCTGGTCAGCATCGGCTACTCGACCAGCCCCTCGATCGGGCTCGAGTGGACGCTCAAGGCCCTGATCGTCGTGGTCCTGGCCGGCCTGGGCTCGATGCTCGGCACCTTCGTCGGCGGTCTCGTCCTCGGCGTGGCGGAGGCGGCCAGCGCGGCGGCGTTCGGCGGGCCCTACCGCGAGGTGGTGGGTCTGGTGCTCTTCGTGGTGGTGCTGGTCGTCCGCCCCCGCGGGCTGTTCGGCCGGTGACCCACCGACTTGGCGGCGGCGAGCGCCGGTGGGCGCTCGCGATCCTGGGGGCGCTGGCGCTGCTGGCGCTGCTGCCGGCCGCCGTCCCCCGCGAGGACGTGATCAACTTCGTCTTCCTGGTCCTGCTCTCGATCACGCTGGCCCAGAGCTGGAACATCGTGGCGGGCTACGCCGGGCAGGTGAACCTGGGCCACGCGGCCTTCTTCGGCCTCGGCGCGCTGGTGGCGCGCACGCTGTGGATCGGCGACACGCCGGTCGCGGTGGCCATGGCCGCCGGCGCCGCCACGGCCACGCTCTTCGCGCTGCTCATCGGCGCCGCCGCCTTCCGCCTGCGCGGGGCCTACTTCGCCATCGGCACGCTGGCGCTGAGCGAGATTCTGCGGATCACCGTGGGCAACGTGCTGGCGGAGATCTCCACCCTGCCGACGGCCACCATCGGCGCCTACCAGTTGACCCATCGCTACTATGTGGCGCTGGGGCTGGCGGCGCTGTCGGTGCTGGCGGTGGCGGCGCTGGCCGGCTCGCGGCTCGGGCTGGGCATGCAGGCCATCCGCGAGGACGAGGAGGCGGCCGAGGCCTCGGGCGTCGGCGCGCTGCGGCTGAAGCTGATCGCGCTGGCGCTCTCCACCGGACTGGCCGGCCTCGCCGGCGGGCTCTTCGCCTTCTACCACATCAGCTACTACCCCGCGCACCCGTTCAGCCCCCACTGGACCTTCGACGCGCTGCTGATGACCTTCATCGGCGGCGTCGGCACGCTGCACGGCCCCGTGCTGGGCGCCGTCCTCTACGTCGTCCTCAAGGAGTACGTGGCGCTGCGCTGGGTGGACTTCCACCTGCTGATCTTCGGCGCGCTGTTCATCGCCATCGTCCTGCTGCTGCCGGGCGGTCTCGTGCAGGCGGCCGAGCGGGTCCGCCGGCTGCTGGCACCCTGAGCCCCTGGAGAGGCCTGGGCGTTCTGCCCGCGGTCAGGCGGCGCTCGACTCCTCGGGCACGTCGGCGGCCGGTCGTTCATCGGGAGTCGCGGTTGGCTCCGCATGCTCCTGCGCGAACATCTCCCACACCACGAGGAAGAACGCCGCGATGACCGGCCCGATGACCAGGCCCGAGATGCCGAACACGGCGAGGCCGCCCAGCGTTGCCAGCAGCACGAGATAGTCCGGCATCTGGGTATCGCGCCCGACCAGGATGGGGCGGAGCACGTTGTCGACCAGGCCGATGATGACGACGCCGGCAGCAATCAGGACGATGCCCTTCACGATCTCGCCGAGCCCGAGGAGGATGACCGCCGCGGGTCCCCAGATTAGGCCGGGGCCGACCACGGGCAGCACGGACAGGATCGCCATGACCGCTCCCCAGAAGACGGGGGCCGGGATCCCCAGAGCCCAGAACAGGCCGCCGCCGATGGCGCCTTGCACGATGCCGACGACGAGCGTGCCCTTGATCGTGGCACGGGAGACCTCGGTGAACTTGGCCAGGAGCTGGCGCTCGCGCTCATCCCCGAGCGGGAGCATGCGGATCAGCGTGGCGACGAGCCGGCTGCCGTCGCGGAGGAAGAAGAACAGGAGGTAGAGCATCAGGAAGAAGAGCGCGGTGAACCGGAGAACGTCTTGCCCGATGCCCAGGGCCCGGGACGCGACGAACTGGGCCCCGGCGACGGCGGCGGTCGAGAGCCGCTCCGCCATCCCATCGAGATCGACGCCGAACCTTCCGACATAGTCGCTCGCCAGGGGCGTGATCCGCCGCAGGAATCCGAGCGGCGCCTGCAGGTCGATCGCGCCGCTGGTGACCTGCTCGTAGAGCTGCATCGCTTCACGCGACATCGCCAGGCCGACGAGGAAGAGCGGCGCCAGGACGAGGCCGATGATCGTGAGGATCGTGGCCAGGGCCGCCAGGGATTTCCGCCCGCCCAGCCCCGCGACGTAACGCCGCTGCAGCGGGAAGAAGATGGTGGCCAGGACCGCCGCCCAGAACACGGGCATCAGGAAGCTTCCGATGAGCGCCACGAAGGCCAGCGTCGTCACGGCGACGAGGAGGAGGAACGAGACGTTCTGGATCGCCACGCCGCGCGCGCGTCCCCCCATCAGCCAATCCTCCCCGGTCCCTGGCAGCGGGCCGACCCTGAACACGATCCAGGACTCGCGCCACGCCCTGCCAGAGAGTGTCGCACGACCTCGGGAGACACGGAGGCGGGGCCAGCGGAGCCGCGGCGTCCTCTCCGCCGCCGGCGGTTCGGAATCCAGACGGCCTGGTCTACAATCCGCGTAACACGCTCCCAGGAGGATTCGATGAAGACGCGTCTCGATCGCCGCACGTTTCTCACGACCACCATGGCCGGCGCCGCCGTCGCCGGCTTTCCGCGTCCGCTGCGCGCCCAGCCCAAGACCTTCAAGATCGGCGCGGTCCATCCGGTCACCGGCCCGCTGGCCGAGCCCGGGCAGGCGTGCCGCCTCGGCGCCCAGATGGCGGTGGACGCGGTGAACGCGGCGGGCGGCATCAAGGGCAAGGGCGGCCTGCGGCTCGAGCTGATCGTGGGGGACACCCAGACCAAGCCCGAGAACGGGCGCATCGAGGCCGAGCGGGTCGTCAGCCAGGGCGCCCGGATGCTGCTGGGCTCGTTCGACTCCGGCAGCACCGCGGCCATGGTCTCGGTCGCCCAGCAGCGGCGCGTGCCGTTCCTGGTCGACATCGCCGCCGCCGATCCGATCACCGCCAACGTCGCGAAGTCGGTGCGGGAGGGTCAGCAGAAGGTCCAGTACGTCTACCGCAACTTCCCGACCGGCTCGTCGTTCGGGCGCAAGGCGGTGCAGTACTTCACCGAGATCTTCGCCGAGGCCAAGGTCACCCCGAAGCGGGTCGTGCTGATGTACTGCAACGACCTGTTCGGCCAGAGCCAGTCGCGCGGGTTTCTGGCCGCCTACAAGGCCGCCCGGCCGGCCTGGACGCTGGTGGAGGACGAGGTCATCGCCTGGCCGGAGCCGCCCTCGGACCTCTCGACGGAGGTGTCGAAGCTGAAGTCGCTCAAGCCCGACGTCATCGCGCCGATCACCCGGCCGGCCTCCGCCCAGCTGCTGCTGCCCGAGATCCGCAAGCAGCGCGTGGAGTCGCTCGGCATCGTCGGCCCCGGCAGCCCCGGCCTCTACGAGGCGGGCCAGCTGGCCGCGCTGAAGGAGGACCTCGAGTACGTGCTGACGAGCGTGCCGTGGGCCAACTTCAAGAACCCCAGGACCACCGCCGTCGCCGAGGAGTACCGGAAGCGCTCGAGCGGCAAGACGTTCGACACCAACTCCGGGTACTCGTACGACGCGATCTTCGTCGTCGCCGACGTGCTCGAGCGGGCGGTCACGCTCGACGATCCGGACGCCATCGTCGAGGCGCTGCGCACGACGAACTACACCAGGGGGCTGATGCAATACGGCGGCCCGGTGACGTTCAACGAGGTCGGCGACAATCCCAACGCGATCCCGACCATGATCCAGATCCTCAAGCAGAAGCCGGTCGCGGTGTGGCCGAAGGAGGCCGCGCTCGAGAAGTTCCTGTTCCCGCGGCCGAAGGCGTAACGCGATCGATCCGGTCCTCGTCGCCCAGGGCCTCCTCAGCGGGCTGCTGTTCGGCGGCGTCTACAGCCTCATGGCGGTGGGGCTCACGCTGATCTTCGGCGTGATGCGGGTGGTCAACTTCGCCCACGGCGACATGATGGTGTGGGGGATGTACCTGGCCTTCATCCTGGCCACCCGCGCCGGGGTCGATCCCTACCTGTCGTTCGTCGTGTGCGCGGCGGCCCTGTTCGGTCTGGGCGTGATCGTGCAGCGCGGCCTCGTCGACCGCATCGTCGAGGCGCCCCACGAGATGCAGATCCTCCTCATGCTCGGCGTCGCCCTCGTGCTCGAGAACCTCGCGTTGCTGGTCTTCGGCCCCGAGCCGGCGCGCGTCCGCTCGCCGCTGGGGCAGCTCACCTGGGAGCTGGGGCCGCTGTACGTGGACGTCGCCCGGCTCGTCACCTTCGCGGTGGCCATCGTGCTCACGCTCGCGCTCTGGCTCTTCCTGTACCGCACCGAGCTGGGGAGGCTCATCCGGGCCTCCGCCGACAACCACTACGGGGCCCTGGTGATCGGCGCCGACGTGCGGCGGATCTACGCCACTGCTTTCGGGATCGGCGCCGCCTGCGTGGGCGCCGCCGGGGCGCTGGTGTCGCCGATCCTGCCCTTCCAGCCGGCCACCGGGCTGGCGCTGTCGGTGACCTCGTTCAACATCGTGATCATCGGCGGCATGGGCAGCCTGGTGGGCGCCTTCATCGGCGGGCTGCTCGTCTCGGTGGCCGAGTCGCTGGGGGCCGTCTTCCTCCGGCCCTCGCTCAAGGAGCTGTTCAGCTTCTCGCTGCTGATCGTGATCCTCCTCTTCCGCCCGGCCGGCCTGTTCGGCAAGCGCCTGCCGTGAAGGCGCTGGCGGCCGCCGGGGCCGTCGCCGTGCTGCTGGCGCTGCCGCTGGTGCTGAGCGGCTACGCGATCACGATCTTCATCCTGATCTTCTTCTACGCCTACCTGGCCCAGGCCTGGAACATCCTGGGCGGCTACGCCGGCCAGCTCTCGGCCGGCCACGCGGCGTTCGTCGGCATCGGCGGCTACACCTCGGCCCTGCTCTTCGAGCGGGGCGTGACGCCGTGGCTCGGGATGTTCGTGGGGGCCGCGCTGGCGGCGGGGCTGGGCGCGGTGATCGGCTATCTCGGCTTTCGCTTCGGCCTGCGCGGCTTCTACTTCGTGCTGCTCACGGTGGCCTTCGCCGAGATCTGTCGCATCCTGGCCTCCAACGTCGAGGCCGTCGGCGGCGCCATCGGGCTCTACATCACGTTCACCGGCGACCCGCGGCACTTCCAGTTCCGCGACCCGCGCGCCTACTACTACATCGCGCTGGCCTTGATGCTGCTGGCCACCGGCGTCGCCGCCCTGCTGGAGCGGCGGCGGCTCGGCATCTATCTGACGGCGATCCGCGAGGACGAGGCCGCCTGCGAGGCGCTCGGCGTGGACACGTTCAAGTGCAAGATGCTGGCCATGGTCGTATCCTCGTTCCTGACCGGGCTGGCCGGGACGTTCTACGCGTTCCAGAACTTCTCGCTCCAGCCCGGCGCGGTGTTCGGCATTCCACTCTCGGTGGAGATCCTCATCCGCCCGATCATCGGCGGCGCCGGCACCCTGCTCGGGCCGGTGCTGGGCTCGTTCATCCTCACGCCGCTGGCCGAGGTGTCGCGCCAGTACTTCGGCCAGGGCGGGCTGCACGGCGCCCACCTGGTCGTCTACGGGTTGCTGCTGGTGGCGGTCGTGCTGTTCCTGCCCCAGGGGGCCTATCCCTTTCTGCGGCGTCTGCTCCGGCGCGGCGCGGCATGACGGCCCTGCTGACCGTCGCCAAGCTCTCCAGGCGCTTCGGCGGCGTGCAGGCGGTCAAGGACCTGTCGTTCTCCGTCGGCGAGGGCGAGATCGTGGGGCTCATCGGCCCCAACGGCGCCGGCAAGACGACGGCCTTCGCGCTGATCTCGGGCTTCCTCGCCCCCGACGCCGGCGAGGTCCGCTTCCGCGGGCGCGTCCTCCGCGGCCTGAAGCCCCACCAGGTGAACGCGCTCGGGCTGGCGCGGACGTTCCAGATCGTGCGTCCGTTCCCGCGCTTGAGCGTCGTGCGCAACGTGATGATCGCCACTCTCGGCCGCCATCCGGCCCCGGCCGAGGCCGAACGGCGGGCGCGGGCGATCCTCGACGAGCTGGGGCTGGGCGCCCGGGCGGAGACGCCGGCCGGAAGCCTGACGCTGGCCGAGCGCAAGCGGCTGGAGCTGGCGCGGGCGCTCGGCACCGAGCCCGTCCTCCTGCTGCTCGACGAGGTGATGTCCGGCCTCAACGAGGCCGAGACCGAGCGCATGGTCGAGCTGGTCCGCGCGATCAACCGCCGTGGCGTGGCGATCCTCCTGATCGAGCACGTGATGCGGGCGGTGATGTCGCTGGCCCAGCGCATCGTCGTGCTGAACTACGGCGAGCGCATCGCCGAGGGCCGCCCGGAGGCGGTCGCCGCCGACCGCCGCGTCATCGAGGCCTACCTGGGCGACGAGGGAGTCCCGTCTGCTCCGGCTTGAGAACGTCGAGGCCGGCTACGGCGACGTCACCGCCGTGCGGGCGGTGTCGCTGGAGGTGCGGGCGGGGGAGATCGTCGCGCTCATCGGCGCCAACGGGGCGGGCAAGACGACGACGCTGCGCGCGATCTCCGGGCTGCTGCCGCTGCGGCGGGGCCGCGTCGAGCTGGATGGCCGGCCGATCGGCGGGCTCGGCTCGGCCGCCATCGTCGCCGCCGGCGTCGCCCACGTGCCGGAGGGCCGCCAGCTCTTCCCCACGATGACCGTGCTGGAGAACCTCGAGCTGGGCGCCCGCACGGCGGAGGCGCGGGCGCGCCGGGCCGAGACGCTGGCGCGGGTGTTCGAGCTGTTCCCGCGACTGTCCGAGCGCGGGCGGCAGCTGGCCGGCACGCTCTCGGGCGGCGAGCAGCAGATGGTCGCCATCGGCCGCGCGCTGCTGGCGCGGCCGCGCCTGCTCATGCTGGATGAGCCGTCGCTGGGGCTGGCGCCCGTGGTCGTGGGGGCGATCTTCGCCAACCTCGCCGCGATCAACCGCGACGGGCTCACGATCCTGCTCGTGGAGCAGAACGTGCTGCGGGCGCTCCGCCTGTCCCACCGCGCGTACGTGCTGGAGAACGGCACCATCACGCTGAGCGGCCCGAGCGCCACGCTGCTGGCCGACGAGCGCATCAAGCGGGCCTACCTGGGACGATAGCCCGCAGGGCGGCCTCGGCCAGCCCGGCGATTGTCGCCGCGGCAGCCGGCCTGATAGGCTGGGTCTGGGATGAGCGCGGACCCCCTCGAGACCGACCGGCCACCCCACCGCCGCCGGCGCCGTCCGAACGGCCGGGGCTGTTGCTTCGCGTGCGCGGCCACCTGTCGTTGACCCGCGTGCAGGCGATCTTCGGGCTGATCGCCGCCCTGCTCTCCATCAGCGGCGGCCTCTATGGCTATCTGCGGCCGGGCCGGGCTCCCGACACCGGCGAGGTGCTCGCGATCGTGCTGGAAGCGAAGTCAGGCAAGCCGGTGGTCGATGCCGTGCTCGAGCTGCTGACACCCAAGGATGCGCTGGTCACGACGCTGCCGGCGTCGGGCAGCGAGGCGCGCCGCCCGATGAAGGAACGCACCTATCGCTTGCTCGTGACGCACCCGCGTTACGCCACGGAGGTGCGCCAGATCCAGGTGGTGGCCGGCCAGACCGCCGAGATCCACGTCCGTCTCGCCCCCCGCCCGCCGGCCTCGCCGTCCTCGCCCCTTGGGTCCGCCGAGCGCGCCGTCACCGAGGGCGTGGAGAGCCTGAAGAAGATTTTTCGCTAGTCTGGAGCGGGTCGGGATAACGAGGAGTGCCCCGGCTTCGCCGGGGCGCGACGAGCGGTGGGGGGTATGGGGGGCCGTGTCGGTGGACTGCCCATCCTGCACCGGGGCGTCCGAGCTGCCGGCGATCGGCCGCGGCGCCTCAAAGGTGACGACCCGGTGCCGACGGGGCGTCGCCGTGTCGTCCAAGCCGAGCGCGTTCACCATCTGCAAGAACAGGCGGTCCCGGTCGGCCGCCTCCGGGTACTCCCGGATCGTGAACCCGTCGGCGCCGAGCCCGCCCGACAAGACCCGGTCGTAGGTCGACAGTCCCGCGAACAGCCACCCGCCGGCCTCGTCCCGGCGCAGGTAGAGCGGGGTCACCAGCGCCTTCTTGATCAGGGCCCGCGCCCGCACCTGCAGAGCCTCGCCGCGGACGCCGTCCTCCAGCGCGCCGGCCCAGCCCTGCCACGCCTCGCGCAGACGCTCAACCTCGGCCGCCTGGTCGGCGAGCGCCCGGGAATCGGCCTCCAGGACCAGCAGGCGCGCCTCGACGGCCTTCCGGTCGGTCACCATGGCCTTCAACTCGCCCTGGATCGCGGCGGCCACCCCGTCGTCATTGACCGCGGCCAGCCGCTTGGTCAGGCGCTCGATCCCCTTGGCCAGGCGCGGCAACTCCTCGTCGACCAGGCGCGCCCGCTCGGTGTGCGCCGCATGGCGCGGCGAGGGGTGCTGCCCGGCTGATCCCCCCGGCTTCCCGGCCATGTGGAGACGGGGGGACAGGCCCCTCTCTGCCAACATGCGTGAGACAGTGACCCCCTGGGAGTTTAGAGTCGAGGGCGAGGCAGGATCGGAGAGCGATGAGCGCATTGGAACAGGCCCTCGGTGGGCCAGCGATCGAGGTGGTGGCGAAGGCGACGCGGCGGCGGTTCACGGTGGAGTACAAGCGGAAGATCGTCCG
>DASWJN010000319.1:0-3748 GCA_036397135.1 Candidatus Methylomirabilota bacterium | reverse complement strand
CTCGCCTGTCGCCGTAACTCGCTCCGGGCGCGGCGCGCTCGGGCCCCCCAACCCCCAGAGGGGGCTGGCGCGCCGGCCAGTCGAATCGTCGTCGGCGCGCTCGCCGCGCCGTGCGCTCGAACGGCGACGACGGCTCGCCATGACGGCGCGGCCCCGACCCCCGCGCCCGCCCCCCCGGCGTCACGGGGTTCGACGACAGTCATCAGGCGCGGGTGAACACGCCGGAGCTGTTGACGGCGGCTCACGGCGCGCGGGTGCGCGCGCTGAAGCGTCTGGGATTCGACGATCCGAGGGCGGCGAGCGCCAATCTGGAGGCGTTGACGCCGACGCCGCGGGAGGCCGCGTGGCTGGCGCCGGCGCTGCCGCGGTTGCTGGCGGAGCTGGGGGCGGCGCCGGACCCCGACATGGCGCTCAACAACCTGGAGCGCTACGCGGCGGTCGTGGACCGGGCCGTGTTCTTCCGCACGCTGGCGGAGCATCCGGGGGCCGCGCACCTGCTGGCTCGCCTCGGCGGCGGCAGCCAGTTCCTGGCCGACGCGCTCCGCCGCCGCCCGGTGGCGCTGGCCTGGCTGCTCGAGCCGCGCACGATGCGCGTCTGGCTCGCCGAGGACGTCGCCGCCGACCTGGCGCAGTCGCTGCAGCCCTTTCCCACCCGCGAGGCGCGGATGAACGCGCTGCGCCGCTTCAAGTACCGCCACCTGCTGCGCATCGGCGCCCGCGACCTCCTGGGCGACGCCGACCTCAGCGTCACCACCGAGGAGCTGGCCCGGCTGGCCGACACCTGCCTGGGCGAGGCCTGGCGCATGGCCGAGGCGGAGGCGCGCGCCCGCGTCGGCGCCCCGCTCGACGAGGCGGGCCGCGAGACGGGCCTGGCCGTCATCGGCATGGGCAAGCTGGGGGGCGAGGAGCTGAACTATTCCTCGGACATCGACCTGATGTTCGTCTACGGCGCCGACGGCGAGACCACCGGCGGCCCCGAGGGGCGGCTGGCCAACGGCGAGTACTTCGCCCGGGTCGCCCGCGACATCGCGGCCATCATCGAGTCGGTGACCGACGAGGGCTACGTCTTCCGCGTCGACCTGCGGCTCCGCCCGGAGGGGCGCATGGGCGCCGTCGCGCTCTCGCTCGACGGCTATCGCGCCTACCACCGCGAGCGCGCCGAGCTGTGGGAGCGCCAGGCGCTGCTCAAGGCCCGGCCGGCGGCCGGCGACGCGCGCGCGGGCGCCCGCTTCATGGACTTCGTCGGCGAGACCGTCCACCGCCCCGGGCTCGACGCGCGCATCGTGCCCGCCATCCGCGCGATGAAGCGGGGGATCGATCGCGAGCTGCAACGGCGCGGCGAGTCGCTGGCGGCCAACGTGAAGCTCGGCCGCGGCGGCATCCGCGAGATCGAGTTCATCGTGCAGGCCCTGCAGCTGCTCTACGGCGGCGATGATCCCTGGCTGCGCGAGCGCAACTCGCTCAAGGCGCTCTTCCGCCTCACCGAGCGCGGCTACCTGGCGCCCGACCTGGGCCGCGCCCTCTCGCACGCGCTGGTGCATCTGCGCACGGTCGAGCATCGCTTGCAGCTCCTGCACGAGTTCCAGACCCACACGCTGCCCGAGGCGGCGCCCGAGCTGGGACGGCTGGCCCGGCGGCTCGGGATCGCGGGCTCGCCGGCGGTGGCCGCCCGCACGTTCCGCGCGCGCCACCGGGCCGTCACCCGCGAGGTCCACCGCGCGTTCCGGGCGTTCTTCAGCGAGCGGCCGGCCCCGGCCCGGCGGCGGCTGAGGCTGCCCGGACTGGTGGCCCTGAAGGCCACGGGCTTCACCGATCCCGAGCGCGCCCGCCAGAACCTCCGGCTCATCCTGGAGGGCCGCCCGCTGGTGCCCTACGCCGGCGCGCTGCGGGCGGCGCTCGAGCGCCTGTACCCGCTGCTGCTCGACGCGCTCTGGAAGAGCCCCGATCCCGACGAGGCGCTCAACCAGTTCGAGCGCTTCCTGTCGGCCGCCGGGCCCCGGGCCGGCTACATCGAGCTGCTGGCCGACACTCCCTCGCTCCTCGACGGGCTGGTGCGGCTCTGCGCGGGCGGTGACCTGCTCACCCAGCTCCTGATCACCCAGCCCGAGCTGCTCGCCTCCCTGGCCGATCCCGGGGCGCTGGCCGGCCGGCGCACGCGGGCACGCCTGCGGGCGGCCCTGGCGGGGGTGTTCGCGCCCGGCGCCACGCCGTCCGAGCGGCGCGACCGGCTCCGCAAGCTCAAGCAGGCCGAGGAGCTGACGATCGTGTGGCGCTACCTGCTGGGCGTCACCTCCATCGAGCGCTACTCGCGCGAGATGACCGCGCTGGCCGAGGCCACGCTGGAGGCCGGCTGGCTGCTCGCCCTCGGCGCCCAGGTCGAGCGCCACGGCGTGCCCCGCGACACGGCCGGCCGGTTCATCGCGGCCGTGCTCGTCGGCGTCGGCAAGCTCGGCGGACGCGAGCTGACGACGGGCTCCGACCTCGACCTCTTCGCCGTCTTCGAGGCTCCGGGCGCCGGCGAGGGGATGACGGACGGCGGGACGTCCGTCGACGCGCACACGTTCTACAGCGGCGCGGTCGAGCGCCTGGCCGGCGCGCTGGGCGACATCACCCAGGCCGGCGTGGCGTTCGCCGTCGACCTGCGCCTGCGTCCCGGCAGCAAGGGCAGCGGCTTCGCCGCCTCCGTCGACGCGCTGCAACGGTACTATGAGGAGCACGGCGACCTCTGGGAGCGGCAGACGCTGACCCGCGCGCGCCTGGTGCTCGGCGACCGCCGGCTCGGCCGGCGTGTGCGGACGGCCCTCCGGCGGCTCGTCTATGGCGCGCCGCTGCCCGAGGGCGCCCTCAAGGACATCGGGGAGGTGCGGACGCGCATGGAGCTGGAGCTGGGCACGGAGACACCGGGCCGCTGGCACGTGAAGTTCGGGCGGGGCGGCCTGGTGGACGTGGAGTTCCTGGCCCAGGCGCTCCAGCTCGTCCACGGCGCCGCGCATCCCGGCGTGCGGGGGACGTCGACCACCGCCGCGCTGGCGGGGCTCGCCCGCGCGGGCGCGCTGCCACCAGCCACCGCGGCGGCGCTGGCCGACCACTACCGGTTCCTGCGCCGGGTGTCGACGGCCCTGCGCCTGCTCGGCGCCCGCCCCACCGACACCCTCGAGCTGGCCGGCCCGATGCCCGCGCGCGTCGCCAGCGCGCTCGGCCTCGGCTCCCGCGACGCGTTCCTGGCCGCCTACCGCGAGCGCACCGCCGCCGTGCGCGCGGCCTATCGGGAGGTCTTCGCGTGAGCAGCCTGTACATCGTGGACGGCCACTCGCACATCTTCCGGGCGTATCACGCGGTCGGCTACCTCTCGACCTCCAAGGGCGTGCCGAGCCACGCCGTGCTCATCCTCAGCACGATGCTCTGGAAGCTGATCCGCGAGGAGCAGCCCGATTACCTGGGGATCACGCTGGACCCGCCGGGCCCGACCTTCCGCGACACGATGTTCGCCGAGTACAAGGCCACCCGCACCGCCATGCCCGACGACCTGGCCCGCCAGCTGCCCTACGTGCGGCGGCTGTTCGAGGCCCTGCGCACGCCGGTGGTCGAGGTGCCGGGCTTCGAGGCCGACGACGTCCTCGCCACCCTCGTCGAGCAGGCGCTACGCCACGAGGGGCTCGACGTGGTCGTCGTGAGCGGCGACAAGGACCTCCTGCAGCTCGTCGGCCCGCGCGTGCGGGTGCTCTCGGTGCTCGGCCGCACGGGCGAG
>DASWJN010000318.1:0-7792 GCA_036397135.1 Candidatus Methylomirabilota bacterium | reverse complement strand
TCGGCGCCTTCGGTCCTCGGGCGCCGCAGGCTCTCCGCCTCGCGCAGCGGCTGACTCGTCGTCGGGACAGTACGAATGTGGACACGCTGCCGATCGAGGTCTTCGACCAGGTGAAGTCGCTCATGCGTGCTCAGGGCATCTCGCAACGACGTATGGCCGCGCAACGAGGAACCGCCTACGGCGGCGCTGCGCATTTCAAGTTCGCCCCGTCCCGCGCCCTGGTCGGTGAGTATGCGGACTTCTTGAACGACGATGCGCTGCACGCCGCCGCCACCAGCGACCTGTTCTGGGACCGTATCGTCGGCATCGAGCCGGGCGGCGACGAGGACGTCTTCGACCTGACCGTGCCGGGCCCGGCCTCCTGGCTCGCCGACGGGATCGTGAGCCACAACAGCGGGGCGCTCGAGCAGGACGCCGACGTCATCATGTTCCTGCACCGGCCGGCGTTCTACAGCAAGGACCCGATGGAGGAGGACGCCCGCAAGACGGCCGAGGTCCACGTCGGCAAGCAGCGCAACGGTCCCACCGGCAAGATCGAGGTGGCCTTCCTGTCCCAGTACGCCCGCTTCGAGAACCTGGCGGCCGGCGACCGGCAGTTCGAGCCCTTCTGATCCGGATGGAGGGGCCCCCGGGGCCTCTCCATGTATGATGGCGGGATGCTCAGCGCGCTGAAGCGCGTCCTCGTCGGGCAGCCGCTGGCGACCGCCCAGGCCCGCCACGAGCGCCTCTCCAAGACCACCGGCCTGGCCATCTTCGCCTCGGACAACCTCTCCTCGGTCGTGTATGCCTCCGAGGAGATCCTGCGCGTCCTGCTCCTGGCCGGCGCCGGAGCGCTGAACCTCGCGTCGCCGATCAGCCTGGCCATCGCCGGCGTCATCGCGATCGTCATCTACTCCTACCGGCAGACGATCCTGGCCTACCCGCAGGGCGCCAGCGACTACATCGTCGCCAAGGACAACATCGGCACGCTGGCCGGGCTCACCGCGGGCGGCGCCCTGCTGATCGACTACACCCTGACCGTCGCGGTGAGCGTCTCGGCCGGAGTGGCCGCCCTCACCTCCGCGGTGCCGGTGCTGTTCCCCTACCGGGTGATCCTGTGCGTCGTCGCGATCGCGCTGATCACCGTCGGCAACCTGCGCGGCGTGCGGGAGTCCGGCCGGCTCTTCGCGCTCCCCTCGTACCTCTTCATCGCCGGGTTCCTCGCCCTCATCGGCCTCGGGCTCACCCACTACGCCCGGCACGGGGCCCCCGCCGCCGCGGCGGCGGCGCCGGCCGAGCCGCTCATGGCGCTGACGGCGTTCCTGGTGCTCCGGGCGTTCGCGTCGGGCGCGGTCGCCCTCACCGGCATCGAGGCGGTCGCCGACGGCGTGACCGCGTTCAAGCCGCCCGAGGTCGCCAACGCCCGCGCGGTGCTGGCGGCCCTCGGCGCCATCATGATCGTCCTCTTCGTCGGCACCACCGCGCTGGCCGACATCTACGACATCGTGCCCAGGGACGAGGAGACGGTGGTCTCGCAGCTCGCGTGGCTCGTCTTCGGCGGCGGGCCGCTCTACTACTACGTCCAGGTCGTCTCGATGCTGATCCTCGTCCTCGCCGCCAACACCGCCTTCGCCGACTTCCCGCGCCTGGCCTTCTTCATGGCCCGCGACGGGTACCTGCCCCGGCAGTTCGGCAACCGCGGCGACCGCCTGGTGTTCTCCAACGGCGTGGTGATCCTGGCCGTGGTGGCGATCGCGCTGGTGATCGGCTTCCAGGGCAGCACCCACGCGCTCATCCCGCTCTACGCGGTCGGGGTCTTCACCTCGTTCACGCTCTCGCAGTCGAGCATGGTCCGTCGCTGGCTGCGCCTGAAGCAGGCGGGGTGGGCGTGGCGGGCGGCGATCAGCGCCATGGGAGCGCTGACCACCGGCACCGTGCTCGTCGTGGTCGCCGCCACCAAGTTCGTGGACGGCGCCTGGATCGTGATCCTGCTCATCGCGCTGCTGATCTCGATGTTCCTGGCCATCCGCAGCCACTACGACAGCGTGGCCCGCCAGCTGTCCCTGGACGGCCTCGAGCCGCCGCCGCCGATGAGCACCATCGTCCTCGTCCTCGTCGGCGACCTCCATCGCGGCGTCGTGCAGGCCATCCAGTACGCCCAGTCGCTGTCGCCGGCCGCCAAGGCGGTCTACGTCGAGACGGACCCGGAGCGGACCCGGCGGCTCGAGGAGCGGTGGGGGAAGTGGGGCCTGGGGAGCCCGCTGGTGGTCCTGACCTCCCCCTACCGCTCGCTGCTGGGCCCGCTCGTCGAGTACATCGACCACCTGCGCCAGCAGGCGCCGAACACGATGGTGACGCTCGTCCTGCCGGAGTTCATCCCCGCGCGGTGGTGGCAGCAGCTGCTGCACAACCAGACGGCGCTGCTCATCAAGGGCGCCATGCTGTTCCGGCGCAACGTCGTCGTCACCGACGTGCCCTATCATTTGCGCGACTGATCCACGCCCGCCGCATCGGCCGGCGTCACCGTGGCCGCCGGGCCACCCGCCCGCGACGCCGGCGCGGGCGACTCTGGTACACTTGACCGTCGCGTGACCCTGCCGATGAACATCGTTCTCACGTGCGACGGCCCGCTCGACGTCGCCGGCACGCTCGCGCGCTACCGGCTCTGGGGCGAGGATCCCTCCAACCGCGTCGACCGCGAGGCGTTCCGCCGGGTGCTGCGCTGGAAAGGCGCGCTCGCCCCCTACGAGGTGCGCTGGCGCGGCCCGGTCGACGACGTCCGCCTGACGATCGCGATCGCCGGCGGGGCCGGCGCCGCTGACGCCGCCGCCGCCGAGGTGCGGCGCCTGTTCGGCCTCGACTTCGACCTGCCCGGGTTCTACCGCCTGGCCAAGGCCGATCCGGCCCTGGCGCCGCTCGTCGAGCCGCTGTACGGCCTGCGGCCGACGCTGGCGCCGACGCCGCTCGAGATGCTCGTCGGCTCGATCACCGCCCAGCAGGTGAACCTGTCCTTCGCGTTCGCGTGCCGGGCGCGGCTGGTGCGCCGCTACGGCACGCCGGTGCGGATCGGCCGCGCGGAGGTGTGGGCGTTCCCCGACGCCGGCGCGCTGGCGCGCGCGCGGGTGCGCGAGCTCCGCGCGCTGAAGTACTCCACCCGGAAGGCGGAGTACATCCGCGATCTCGCCCGCGCCGTCGTGGCCGGCTCGCTCGACCTCGACGGCCTCGACGCCGCTGCCAACGCCGACGTGATCGCGCGCCTCACCTCGCTCCGAGGGCTCGGCCGCTGGACCGCCGACTGGTTCATGGCGCGCTGCCACGGGCGCGGCGACGTGTGCCCGGCCGGGGACCTCGCGGTCCGGAAGGCGTTCGACCACTACTACGGCCGCGGTCGCGCGCTGAGCGAGGCGGCCATCCGGCGGCGCGCAGGCGCCTGGGGGGCCTATCAGAACCTGGCGGTCCACTATCTGCTGGCCGGCATGCGGCTGGGCGGCCGCCGCGCGGGCGGTGGGGACGCGTGAGCCGCCGGCTGTCGATTCCGATCCTCGGCCAGGGCGATCCCAATCGCCCCAAGGACGTCCACCTGGTCGGCCGCTATGCGCTGGGGATCGACTGGGCTGACGGCCACGGCTCCATCTACCCCTTCGAGAACCTGCGCCGCGCCTGCCCGTGCGGCGCCTGTGCGGATCTGGCGTCGCCCCCGGCCGCGGCCACCTGGCCCCGGGACATCAAGAAGCTCGACGCCGCGCTCGAGATCCGCTGGAGCGACGGTCACCAGAGCCTGCTGGGGTACGCGGACCTGCGCGCCGGTTGCCGCTGCGCCGCCTGCACCGGCGTGCACGGATGATGGACGACCGCCGCCGGCGCCTGGTCGTCCTGGGCGTCCTGCTGTCGATCTTCCTGGGGGCGATGGAGTCCACGGTGGTGGCGACGGCGATGCCCCGGGTGGTGGGGAGCCTCGGTGGCCTCGAGATCTACTCGTGGGTGTTCTCGGGATTCCTCCTCACCTCGACGGTGACGATGCCGCTGTGGGGACGCCTGTCGGACCTCTTCGGCCGGCGGCGGGTGTTCCTGACCGGCCTCACGATCTTCCTGGCCGGCTCCACGCTGTCCGGCCTGGCGCAGACGATGACCCAGCTGATCGGCTTCCGCATGCTCCAGGGGCTCGGGGCCGGCTCGCTCATCACGATCGGCATGACGATCATCGGCGAGCTGTTCCGGCTCGAGCGGCGGGCCAAGATGCAGGGCTACATCTCGGCCGTCTGGGGCGTGGCCTCGCTGGCCGGGCCGCTGATCGGCGGACTGCTCACCGACCACGTGTCGTGGCGCTGGGTGTTCTACATCAACGTGCCGTTCGGCGCGGTGGCGATGGCCCTCATCGCGACCGGGCTGGCCGACGGGCCGCGCGACGGGCGGCGCCCCGTGATCGACTACGCGGGGCTCGGGCTGTTCGCCGCCGGCGTCACGGCGCTGCTGATCGGCGTGCTCGAGGCCGGCCGGGTGATGAGCTGGACCGGCCTCGATGTGCTGGGCCCGCTGGCGCTGGCCGGCGCCGCCCTCGCGGCGTTCCTCGCCGTGGAACGGCGCGCCGCCGAGCCGATCGTGCCCCTGCGGCTGTTCGGCAACCGGATGGTCGTCGCGGCGGCGGTGACGGGCTTCCTGGCCGGCATGGCCATGTTCGGGGCGATCTCGTTCGTCCCTCTCTACCTGCAGGCCGTGAACGGGATGTCGGCGACCGCCGCCGGCGTCGTGCTGATCCCGTTCGTGCTGGGGTGGGTCGTGATGTCGGCCACCAGCGCCCGCCTCGTGCTGCGCATCGGCTATCGCATCGTGGTGGTGGCGGGCATGGGGTGCCTGACCGGCGCCTTCCTGCTGCTGAGCCGCTGGTCGGAGTCCCTGACGCAGGGGATCGCCATGCGCGACGCCCTCCTCGGCGTGGTCGGCATGGGCCTCACCATGGTCCCGATGCTGATCGCCGTGCAGAGCGCGGTGGCCCGGGCGGACCTCGGCGCCGCCACCTCGATGATCCAGTTCTTCCGGACCATCGGCGGCGCCATCGGGCTGTCGGTGATGGGCACCGTGATGGCGTGGCGGCTGAGCGCGGGCCTCAGCCGGGCCGAGGCCCTGCACGGGGTGTTCGTCGCCGGCCTGGTGGTGTGTCTCGGCGCCCTGCTCTCGGCGTTCCTGGTCCCGGCCGGGAGGGCCCGGGACCTCGCCCGCGCCGACCTGTCCGGCGAGCCGACGCGCGTGGGAGGATAGAGCCATGGCCGGTGACGTCCCTCTGCTCGAGCGACTCGCCCAGCTGCCGGCGGTGCCGGTGGAGCAGGCGCTGGCGCTCATCGAAGCGCTGACGGAGCCGGGGGCCGATCCCGTCGTCGGCCCGCTGTTCGGGACCGACGACGAGGGCAACCTCGCCGTGAACCCGCTGGTGCCGGCCGTCCTCGAGCACATGCAGCAGAAGGAGGACGCCACCTGCTACGCCGCGCTGCTGGAGGGCCTGACCGGGATCTGGAACGCCGCGGTGCGGGCCGCGGTGGTCACCCGGCTGCGGGCCAGCGGGCTGCCGCCCGACGACCTGCTGCTGCGGCTGCAGAAGCTGTCGCCGACGCTCGGCTTCGCGGCCGGCAACCGCGAGTCGGCGCGGGAGTGGCTGGCCGACCCGTTCGCACAGGACGCCATGCTCGTCCAGCAATGCATGGTGCGGCTGCTGTTCGCGCTCCGGACCATGGCGGAGGCGCGCGGGACCGAGCTGGTTCCCCCAGCGTGAACTCCGTCGCCAGGAAAGGACCACGGCCATGACGGCGATTCCCCAGTCGTACCGGGATCTCTTCGACAAGAAGGCGTTCGCGCACCTCGCCACCGTCGGGGCCGACGGCGCCCCGCAGGTCACGCCGGTGTGGATCGACTACGACGGCAGCCACATCCGCTTCAACACGGCGCGCGGGCGCGTGAAGACCCGCAATCTCGAGCGCAACCCCAGGGTCGCCCTGTCCATCCAGGACCCCGAAAACCCGTACCGGTACGTGCAGGTGCGGGGCCGGGTCGCCGAGATGACCGAGAAGGACGCCGACGCGCACATCGACGCGCTGGCCAAGAAGTATCTCGGGCAGGACCGCTACCCGTATCGCCAGCCCGGCGAGGTGCGGGTGATGGTGAAGGTCGCGCCCGAGAAGATCCAGAGCATGGGGTGATCCAGGCCCGGTGATCCAGCTCGACGGCATCACGAAAGGCTTCGGCGGCCAGGTCCTCTTTCGTGACGTGACCTGGCGGATCGCCGACCGCGAGCGCATCGGCCTGGTCGGTCCCAACGGAAGCGGCAAGACCACGCTCTGCCGGATCCTGGCCGGCCTCGAGGAGCCGGACGCCGGGCAGGTGAGCCGCCCGCGCGGCGTCACCGTCGGCTACCTGCCCCAGGAGGTGGCCGCCAGCCGGACCGGCTCGGTGCTGGCCGAGGCCCTGAGCGGCTTCGACGAGGTGTGGGCGCTCGAGCGCGAGATGGAGGACGTCGCCCGCGCGCTGGAGACGGCCCCGAGCGAGGCGCTGACCGAGCGCTACGGCGAGCTGCAGCATCGCTTCGAGGCGCTGGGTGGCTACCGCCTCGAGTCGCAGGCTCGGGCCATCCTCAGCGGCCTCGGTTTTCGCGCCGACGAGGTGGTGCGACCGCTCCCCGAGTTCTCCGGCGGCTGGCGGATGCGGGCCGCGCTGGCCCGCCTGCTGCTGCTGGCGCCCTCGCTGCTGCTGCTGGACGAGCCCACGAACCACCTGGACCTCGCCTCGCTGGCCTGGCTGGAAGACTTCCTCACCGGCTACGACGGCACGGTCGTCGTCGTCTCCCACGACCGGTATTTCCTCAACCGCATGGTGACGTCGATCGCCGACCTGACGCCCGAGGGGCTCGTCGTCTATCCGGGCGACTACGACGACTTCCTGGTGGAGCGCGAGGCCCGCCGCGCGCTGCTGGAGGCGCGCGCCCGCAACCAGGCCAAGCGCATCGCCGAGGTCGAGCGCTTCATCGAGCGCTTCCGCTACAAGGCGACCAAGGCGCGGCAGGTGCAGAGCCGCATCAAGATGCTGGACAAGGTGGAGCGCCTGGAGCTGCCGGGCGCGCGCCGGCAGGTGCACTTCGCGTTCCCGGAGCCGCCGCGCACGGGCCGCCGCGTCGCCACGCTGACCGGCGTCCACAAGGCCTACGGCGACAACGTCGTGTACGCGGGCGTCGACGTGGCGGTCGAGCGCGGCGAACGCCTGGCCCTGGTCGGCGACAACGGCGCCGGCAAGTCGACGCTGCTCAAGGTCCTGGCCGGGGTCCTGCCCTTCGAGCGCGGCGAGCGGACGCTGGGCGCCCACGTCGCCGTCCATTACTACGCCCAGCACCAGCTCGACGCGCTCGACCCGTCACGCACGGTGCTGGAGGAGCTGGAGGCGGTGGCGCCGGAGGCCACCCATACGCGGCTCAGAACCATCCTCGGCGCCTTCCTGTTCTCCGGCGACAGCGTGGACAAGAAGGTGGCGGTGCTGTCGGGCGGCGAGAAGGCGCGGCTGGCGCTGGCCCGCATGCTGGTGCGGCCGGCCGCGCTCCTGTGCATGGACGAACCCACCAACCACCTCGACCTGGCGTCGCGCGAGGTACTGGAGTCGGCGCTGGCGGGCTTCCCGGGCACGATCGTGTTCATCTCCCACGACCGCTACTTCATCAACCGGATCGCGACGGTGGTCGTCGAGGTCGCGCGCGGCACGCTCACGCGCTACCCGGGGTCGTACGACGACTACCTCGACGCGAAGGCGCGCGGCGGCGTGGGCGTGACGTCCCGGGCTT
>DASWJN010000317.1:0-6216 GCA_036397135.1 Candidatus Methylomirabilota bacterium | reverse complement strand
TCTGGGGGATGGGGGGCTCGCGCCCGCCGCACCCGGAACGCGTTGCGGCGTACAGGCGAGCCATCCGTGGCGCGACCGGGGTGCCCGGGCCCGACCAGCGCCAGCGGCGACGCGCGCGGTGATCGGCGCGCGAGGCATCAGTCGAGCACTCCGACGAGGCGCTTGAAGACGTCGCCGCGGTGCTCGTAGTTGTCGAACATGTCGAACGAGGCGCAGGCCGGCGAGAGCAGGACCACGTCGCCGGGGCGGGCCTGGACGCGGGCGGCGTCGATCGCCGCCTGCATCGTGGCCGCCGCGCTCACCGTGATTCTGATCGCGCCGAGCGCGGCGGCGATCTTCGGCCCGTCCTCGCCGATCACGACCGCGTGATTCACGCGCCCGCGCGCGGCCTCGGCCAGCGGCGCGAAGTCCTGGCCCTTGCCCTTGCCCCCGGCGATCAGCACCACGCGCTCCGGGAAGCTTTCGAGCGCCTTGATCGTGGAGGCGACGTTCGTGCCCTTGGAGTCGTTGTAGAACTGGACGCCGCGGAGGTCGCGCACGAACTCGATGCGGTGCTCGACGGCCCGGAAGCGGCCGATGGCCCGGCGGATGGCGGCGGCGCCGAGGCCCCGCCACAGCGCGCAGGCGGTCGCCGCCAGGACGTTCTCCACGTTGTGCTGGCCGCGCAGCTGCATCTCGGCCAGCGGACAGATCGCCTCGACGTGGCCGTTGAGCCGGGCCGCCACCCAGCCGTCGTGGACGAACACGCCGGGATCGAGCGGCCGGCGGCGGCTGAACCAGATCACCCGGGCGCGCGTGCGCGGCGCCAGCGCGGCGGCGGCCGGATCGTCGGCGTTCAGCACGGCGCAGTCGGTGGGCGCCTGGTTCCGGAAGATCCGGGCCTTGGCGTCGACGTAGGCGTCGAACGAGCCGTGACGGTCGAGGTGGTCCGGCGTGACGTTGAGCACGACGGCCACCCGCGGCTGGAACGCGTCGATGCTCTCCAGCTGGAACGAGGACACCTCGGCGACGACCAGCCCGTCGCGCGGGAAGGTCAGCGCGTGGGCGGCCAGCGGCGTGCCGATGTTGCCGGCCACCAGCACCGGCCTCGGCTGCTCGGCCAGCAACGCGCCGGTGAGCGCGGTGGTGGTGGTCGTGCCGTTGGTGCCGGTGATGGCGATCGCCTCGGCCTCCATCGCCCGCCAGCCCAGCTCCAGCTCGCCGATGATGGGCAGGCCGGCCGCCCGCGCCGGTGCCAGCTGGGGCGAGTCGAGCGGCACGCCCGGACTGACGACGACCAACGCCGCGCCCTCGAAGGCGCGGTGGGCGTCGCCGTTGGTGACCAGCCGCACCCCGGCGTCCCGCAGGGCCGCCACCTCGCGGCCGAGCGCGGCGAGCGCCTTGACGTCGCTGCCGGTCACGATGGCTCCGGTCTCGCGCAGCAGGCGAATCGCGGCGATCCCGCTCCGCGCCAGCCCCACGACCGTCACCCGCCGGCCGGCCAGCGAGGCCAGCCAGGCTCTCCCCCGCGTCGCCACGTCGTCCTCGAGCGCAATCATCAGGCCACCCTCCTCATCAGCGGAGCTTGAGGGTCGTGAGCGCCAGCAGCGCCAGTGCGAACGAGACGATCCAGAACCGCACGACGATCTTGGGCTCGGGCCAGCCGCTCAACTCGTAGTGGTGGTGCAACGGCGCCATGCGGAAGACGCGGCGGCCGGTCAGCTTGAACGACACGACCTGGATGATGACCGACGTGGCCTCGACCACGTAGAGACCGCCGATGAGCGGCAGCAGCAGCTCGGCCTTGGTCAGCACCGCCAGCATGCCGATCGCGCCCCCCAGGGCCAGCGAGCCGGCGTCGCCCATGAAGACCTCGGCCGGGTGGCAGTTGAACCAGAGAAAGCCCACCGCCGCGCCGATCAGCGCCGCGCAGAAGACCGTCAGCTCGCCGGCGCCCCGGACGTTGAGGATCTTCAGATAGTCGGCCGCCCGGAAGTTCCCGGTCAGGTAGGCGATGACGGCGAAGGCGCCGCCGGCCATCACGATGGGGCCGATGGCCAGGCCGTCGAGGCCATCGGTGAGGTTCACCGCGTTGGAGGCGCCCACCACCACCAGCATCGCGAACGGGAACCACCACCAGGCGAGGTCGATCAACCAGCCCTTGAAGAAGGGGATGGCCAGCACCGGCTGCCAGTCGGCCCGGGGCTGCCAGAACACGATCTGCAAGACCGCCAGCGTCAGCAGCGCCTGGAGGCCGAACTTCAGCCGTGCCGACAGGCCGCGGCGCTTCTTGATCTTGCTCCAGTCGTCCCACATGCCGATCAGGCCGAAGCCGCTGAGCGTGAGTATCACGACCCAGACGTAGCGGTTCGTGAGATTGGCCCAGAACAGGGTCGAGCCCAGGATGGCGGTCAGGACCACCACGCCCCCCATCGTGGGGGTGCCCTTCTTGCTGCGATGGCGCTCCGGCGTGTCCTCGCGGATCGTCTCGGCGCCCGCCTGCATCCGCCGCAGGCGGCCGATGAGCCAGGGCCCCACCACCAGCGAGATCACCAGCGCCGTGATCAGCGCCATGAACGACCGGAACGTCAGGTACCGGAAGACGTTGAAGACGATGTAGTCCTTCGCCAGCGGCACGAGGAAGTGGTAAAGCATCCTCCACCCTCATTCGGGATCCGACCGCTCGCGACCCGCCCGGGCCAGCCGCGCGACGAGCGCGTCCACCACGCGCTCCATCCGCATCCCGCGCGAGCCCTTCACCAGCACGAGGTCGCCGGCGGTCAACCGCTTGAGCAGGTGGGCGACCGTGTCCTCGAACGTCGTGAGGTGGCGCGCCTCGACGAGGCCGGCGTCGCGGGCGGCCTCGACGGCGGCCGGCATCGCGCGCCCCACGGCGACCAGCTCGTCGGCGGGCAGCGCGGCCACCTGGCGGCCGACGTCGCGGTGGGCCTCGTCGGTCGTGGCGCCCAGCTCCAGCATGTCGCCCAGCACGACGATCACGCGGCGGCCACGGCGATGCGCCGCCACCGTGTCGAGGGCGGCCCGCACCGACACCGGGCTGGCGTTGTACGTGTCGTCGAGGATGGTGACGTCGCCCGCCTGCCGCCACACGCAGCGGCCGGCCACCGGCCGCACGCCGCCGAGCCCGCGGGCGATCTCGGCCAGCGACAAGCCGAGCGCCACGCCGGCGGCGGCCGCCGCCAGCGCATTGGTCACGTTGTGGCGGCCGGCCAGCCCGAGCGTCACCGGCTCCGACTCGGCGCCGGCGTGCAGCGTGAACGCCAGGCCCCGTTCGTCCTCGACCTCGTCGGTCGCCCGCACCCGCGCGCCACCGCCTCGACCGTAGGTGATCACGCGCGCGCGCGTGTCCCGGGCCATGCCGGCGACCCGGGGATCGTCGAAGTTCAGGACGGCCACCCCGTCGGCCGGCAGCGCGCGCACCAGGCCCGCTTTCTCCTCGCGAACGCCGTCGAGCGAGCCGAGGAACTCGGTGTGGACGGCGGCGACGGTGGTGACGATGCCCACCGTGGGCGTTGCCAGCGCGGCCAGCGCCGCGATCTCGCCGCGGGCGTTGGTGCCGATCTCCAGCACGACCGCCTCGTGCTCCGGCCCCAGGCGCAGCAGCGTGAGCGGCACGCCCCACTGGTTGTTGAAGGACCGCTCGGGCCGCAGCACCTCCCACCGGGTGCCCAGCACGCCGGCCACCAGCTCCTTGGTCGTGGTCTTACCGTTGCTCCCGGTCACGGCGACGACCGGGATCGCAAAGCGGCCGCGGTGCCAGGCGCCCAGCCGGCCGAGCGCGACGGTGGTCTCCTCGACGAGCACGAGGGGGACGTTGGCCGGCACGTCGTCGGGCAGCGCGTGCACGACGAGGCAGGCGGCGCCGCGGGCCGCCGCCTCGGCCAGGAAGGCGTGGCCGTCGAGCCGGTGGCCGTGGATCGCGAAGAACGCCTCGCCGACGGCGAGCGCGCGCGAGTCGATCGACACGCCGGTGACCGGGATGCCGAGGTCGCCGGCCACCAGCGCGCCCTGGGTGGCGCGCACGATGTCCTGCACGGTGAACGGCGGCACCCGGCTCATCGCCGCCCTCCGGCGCCCAGGATCGCGCGGGCCACCGCGCGGTCGTCGAAGTCGAGCACGTCGGGGCCGACGATTTGGTAGGTCTCGTGGCCCTTGCCGGCGATGACGACGGTATCACCGGCCTCGGCCCACCCGAGCGCGGCGCGGATCGCGGCGTGCCGGTCGGCCTGCCGCGCGCAGCGGGCGCCGGCGCCGGCCACCCGGCCGATCCCGGTCGCGATCTCGTCGACGATTGCCTCCGGCCGCTCCGAGCGCGGGTTGTCGGAGGTGACCCACACGCGGTCGGCCAGCCGCGCCGCGATCTCGCCCATGATCGGCCGCTTGCCGCGGTCGCGGTCGCCGCCGCAGCCGAACACCACGCCGAGCCGGCCCGGGGTGATCTTGCGCGCGGCCGCCAGCACGCGCTCCAGCGCGTCCGGCGTGTGCGCGTAATCCACGACCACCAGGAACGGCTGCCCCGCGTGCACCTGCTCGAACCGCCCCGGCACCGTGCTCACGCCGGCCAGGGCGCGCGCGACGGCGTCCGGCGCCAGGTCGAGGGCCAGGCCGGTGGCGACGGCGCCGAGCAGGTTCATCACGTTGTGCTCGCCGATGAGCGGCGAGGCGAGCGCCAGCCGGCCGCGCGGGGTATCGACCGTCATGCGGATGCCGCCGAGGTCGGAGGTGTGCTCGACGGCGCGCACGCTGGCCCGGGGCCCGAGCCCGAACGGCAGCACGGGCAGGTCGAGGCCGGCCACCATGGCGGCGCCGGCCGGATCGTCGGCGTTCACGACGGCCGTGCGCCGCGGCTTCGACGAGGCGGCGAGCAGCTCGAACAGCCGCCGCTTGGCCCGCCGGTACTCGTCGAGCGTGCCGTGGAAGTCGAGGTGGTCCTGCGTCAGGTTCGTGAACACGGCCACGTCGAACTCCAGGCCGTCGACCCGGGAGAGCGCCAGCGCATGGGAGGAGACCTCCATCGCCACGCCGCCGATGGAGCGCGCGCGCATCTCGGCCAGGAGCGCCTGGATCTCGAGCGCCTCCGGCGTCGTCTGGCCGGCCGGCCGCGTCTCGTCGCCGAGCACGTACTGGATGGTCCCGATGATCCCGGTGGCGAGCCCCCGGGCGCGCAGCAGGGCGTCGACGAGGTAGGACGTCGTCGTCTTGCCGTTGGTGCCGGTGATGCCCACCACCGTGAGCGCGCGCGAGGGGTGGCCGTGGAAGGCGCCGGCCAGCCGCGGCAGCGCGGCCCGGGCCGAGGGCACGAGCACCTGGGCCACCGGCAGGCCGTCGAGGGGCTCGCCCTCGGTCACCACGAGCCGCGCCCCCCGGCCGACCGCGTCGGGCACGAAGCGCCGGGCATCCTGCTTGAAGCCTGGCACGGCCACGAAGCAGTCGCCCGGCTGCACCCGGCGGGAGTCGGCCGTCAGGCCGCTCACCGCCGGCGGCGGCGTGCCGACCATCCGCCGCTCGGGCAGCGCCTCGAGCAGCACGCTCACCGGCACGTCGGTCCTCGCCATCTCATCTCGCGGCGGCGCCGGCCAGGGTGAGCCGCACGGTGGCCTCGGGATCCATCGTCTCGCCGGGCGCCGGCGTCTGCTCTTGGACGCGTCCGCGCCCCTGAACCTTCACGGCCGCGCCCAGCGGCGCCAGCGCGGCCAGGGCCTGGCGCAGCGACTGTCCCCGCAGCTCGGGCATCACCCGGCCGTCGCCGGCCGGCTCCTCGGCCACCGCGCCGGCCGGCCGGACCGGCGGGGTCGGGGCCTCGGCGGGGCCGGTCACGATCTGCAGCGGCGCCGCGTCGCGGGGCGGCACGTCGAGGTAGCGCAGCACCTCGCCCCCGATGGCCGAGAAGATCGGGGCGGCCGCCTCGCTGCCCCAGCGCTCGTTCTTGGGTTCGTCGAGCATCACCAGCATCACCAGCCTCGGCTCGTCGGCCGGCGCGAAGCCCACGAAGGACAGCACCCCCGGCTTGCGCGAGTAGCGCCGCGTCACTGGATCGAGCTTCTGCGCGGTCCCGGTCTTGCCGGCCACCTCGTAGCCGGGGATCGCCGCGAGGTGGCCAGTGCCGGCCGCGACCACCTGGCTCATGAGCCGCGTCAGCGTGCGCGCCGTCTCGGGCGAGATCACCTGGCGCACGGCGCGCGGCTCGAACCGCCGGGTCTCGCGGCCCTCGGCGTC
>DASWJN010000316.1:0-10867 GCA_036397135.1 Candidatus Methylomirabilota bacterium | reverse complement strand
GGGGCCTCGGCGGCCCCCTCCGATGCCTCCCCCAGGATCGGATTGCGCGGGCGAAGCCCGCGCTCGGAGCGGGGGACTTCGCGGGTGACGGGTGACGCGGCGGCGGGGGAGAATCGGGGTTTCGCGGCGGTGGGGGTTCGGGTAGAATCGGCGGGCGGTTCAGCGTTTTCCATGGAGTTGCGCACGCCCGTCAACGTCCGCCGCACCGAGCGCCACACCCTTCGTCTCTTCGCAGTGGGCGGTCTCGCGGCGATCATGGCGGTGTCGTGTCGCGGCACGGGCGGCGCGCGGGTCGTGCTCCCCGTCGCCTTCGAGGACGCGACGCCCTCGGCGGCCCCCCGGTATCCAGAGGATTTCGCCAGTCATGAAGCCGTCGTGCGGGGCGTGGCCGTGCTCCTCGCGCGGGAGCTGGCGCTGCCGGTTCCCGAGCAGGTGACCGTCTACATCTATTCGTCGCGAGCGGGGTTCGAGCAGGGCCTCGTGAACGATGGGCGGCTGCCGGTGGTGCGCGCGTCCGAGCTGAGCGGGTTCGCCGTTGGGGTCGGCAAGCGGCGCCAGCTGCTCCTGCACGCCGACGGCGCTCCGTCCGCGACCCGCGACTGGCTGCGGCTGGTGGCCCACGAGCTGACGCACGTCGCCCAGATCGAGCTGGCGCAGGGCGAGGGACGCGCCGAGCAGTGGCTGGCCGAGGGCATGGCCGAGTGGGCGGCCTTCACGGTGCTGGAGCGGCTCGGCCTCGATTTCCTCGCCGACCGGCGGGCGGCCGCGATCGGCCACGTGCGCGACCACCCGGCCTTGCGCAGCCGTCGCCTCGACCTCGCCACCCTGGGCACGTCGCGCGGCTTCACGGTGCGCCACCTGCAGGAGGGATCGCTGCCGACCTACCAGCTGGCGTTCCTCATGACCGACTACGTGGTCCGCCGTTTCGGCTTCGAGTCCCTCCTCGCCTATTTCCGGGGGTTTGCCGCGGGACGGGGGCGCCACGAGAGCTTCCAGCTCGCCTTCGGCCGGACCCTCGCGGAATTCGAGGCGGAGATCCTGGACCACCTGCGGGAGGTGGCCCGCTGAGCCGCGGCGGTTACCTCGCCGTCCCGCTCGTCTTCGTGCTGCTGGGGGCGGCGGCCCCGGAGCCGTCGCGGCTGCTCGTCACCGTGACCGAGGTGCGGCCCAGCGCGGCCATCCTGTGGACGCGCGCCGTGCGAGCCGGCGAGGTCGGCATCGAGGTCGGCGTGGCCGGCGAGGCGGGCCGCCGCCTGGCGCGGAAGGCCGTCGAGGCCGACGACTTCCTCGTGCGGGTTCCGCTCGAGGGGCTGGCGCCGGCCACCCGCCACCGCTATCGCGTCGTCCAGGACGGGCAACGCGTGGAGGGCGAGTTCACCACCGCGCCGCCGCCGGACGAGCCGGCCCGGGTCACGTTCCTGTGGAGCGGCGACCTCGGCGGCGGGGGCATCCACTGCCGGCCCGTCGACGGCGGCTACCGGATCTTCCACGCGATGGCGCGCCAGCCGGCTGACTTCTTTCTCTTCGTAGGTGACACGGTCTACGCCGATGCGCCGTGCAACCGGCCCGGCACGGTGCCCGGCGCCAACTTCCGGGCGACCACGCTCGCGCAGTATCGCGCCCGCCACCGCTACAACCGCGAGGACCCGGCCTTCCAGGCGTTCCTGCGGCGCACGCCGGTCTTCGCGACCTGGGACGACCACGAGGTGAGGAACAATTTCGCCGGATCGACCGAGCCGAGGATGCCGATCGGGCGCCAGGCTTTCCTGGACTACTGGCCGGTGGCCGCCGGCGACGATCCCCACCGCCTCTATCGCAGCGTGCGGTGGGGGCGCCTGCTCGAGGTGTTCATCCTCGACACGCGGCAGTATCGCAGCGACAACAGCCTGCCCGACGGCCCCGGCAAGACCATGCTGGGCCCCGCCCAGCGGCGCTGGCTGCGGGAGGCGGTGCCGGCCTCGACGGCCACGTGGAAGGCGGTCGTGAGCAGCGTCCCGCTGGCGATCCCGACCGGGCGTCCGGAGCGGCGCGACTCGTGGACGAACGCCAACATCCTGGGCCTCGCTCCCGAGCACGGCACCGGCTTCGTGACCGAGCGTGACGCCATTCTCCGCCACTTCCACCGGCGCGACGTCAGGAACCTGATCTTCGTCGCCGCCGACGTCCACCACGCCGAGGTGATCCTCCATCAGCCGTACGCGGGGTGGTCGTTTCACGAGTTCATCGCCGGCCCGCTGTCGGCCGGGCCGGGCCGCCCGCGCCCGCTCGACGTGCGGCTGTGGCCGCGCTCGCTGTTCGCGCACGGCGGGGTCAGGAACTTCGGCGAGGTCACGATCGACCCGGCCCAGCTCGTCGTCCGCGCGCTCGACGAAGACGGCAGCGTGCTGTTCACCCACACCATCGCCCCCGAGTGACCGCCGAGCGCCTCCGGGCGCGGGCGCGCCGGCGGCGGCGCTGGCTGGGCCGGCTGTCGGTCGCGCTGCTGTTCCTCGGCTCGGCCCCGAGCGGGATCGGGCCGGCCGCCCCGCCGCCGGTCGAGGAGGACCACGCCGAGGTGCTGGTGACCGTGACCGAGGTGCGCGCCGACCGCGCCGTCCTCTGGCTGCGCGCGGGCGGCGACGATCGCCTGAGCGTGCGGGTGGCGCCGGTGGACGATCCGGCGGCGGCGCGCACGTTCCAGGCGCGGGGGACCGCCGACTGGGACCACATCGTGCGCATTCCGCTCCACGGGCTGCGCGCCGGCACCCGCTACGCCTACGAGGTGACCGCCGGCCGCCGGCAGGCCGCCGGCACGTTCGCGAGCGCGCCCCCTCCCGACGCCGACGCGCCGGCGCGCCTGCTCTGGAGCGGCGACCTCGGGGGTGGCGGCTACTGCCGCGACGTCGAGGACGGCTACCCGATCTTCCGGGCCATGGCCGCCCGCCGGGCCGACCTGTTCCTCTTCGTGGGCGACACGGCGTACGCCGACCACGTCTGCGGGGTGAGGCCGCACGCGGCCGGCAACAGCTTCGTGGCGACCACGGTCGAGGGGTTCCGCGCCAAGCACCGCTACAACCGCGCCGACCCCGCCTTCCAGGCGCTGCTGCGCGCCACGCCCGTCTACGCGATCTGGGACGACCACGAGGTCCGGAACAACTTCGTCGGGCCCGACGAGCCGCTCATGCCGGCCGGGCGCCGGGCATTCCGCGACTACTGGGGTATCGACGGGGGGGCCGAGGAGCCGGACCGCCTCTACCGCTCGGTCCGGTGGGGACGCCACGTCGAGGTGTTCATCCTCGACACCCGCCAGTACCGCAGTCCGAACGCGATGCGCGACGGCCCCGGCAAGACCATGCTGGGCCTCGCCCAGCGCCGCTGGCTGCTCGACGGCGTCACCGCCTCCACGGCCACGTGGAAACTCATCGTCAGCTCGGTGCCGCTCGGCATGTTCACCGGCGGGGCCCACTCCGACTCCTGGTCCAGCGCCAACGTCCTGGGCTATCCTCGTCCGGGAAACGGGTTCGTGTGGGAGCGCGATCTGATCTTGAGGACGCTGCGCGAGGACAACGTGCGCCACGTCGTGTTCCTGGCGGGCGAGGTGCACCACGCCGAGCTGCTCCGCCACGACTTCGAGGCCGGATACGCCGTCCACGAGTTCGTCGCCGGGCCGCTGGCGGCCCGGCGGGGGGTCCGCCGCTTCCTCGATCGCTCGCTGAACTCACGCTCGCTCGGCTCGCTCGGCTTCGCCGACAACTTCGGCGAGCTCGAGGCCGATGGCCGCGGGCTCACCGCCCGGATCCGGGACCGCTCCGGCGCCGTGCGCGCCCAACTGCGTCTCACCGCCGACCCCACGGGAGGACCCTGGCTATGATCGAGCTGAACCTGGAAACGGCCGAACAGGTGTTGCGGGCCGCCCAGCTGCGCGCGCGGGAGCTGGGCACGCCGATGACCATCACGATCGTGGACGAGGCCGGCCGCCTCGTCCTGTGCGTGCGCGGCGACGGCACCGGCTTCTTCACGCCGGAGACCTCGCGCGCCAAGGCCATGGCCGCCGCGGCCTTCCGCCGCTCCACCACGGAGATGGCCGACCTCGCGGCCAAGGGCGCGGCCTTCTGGAAGACCGTCCCCACGGTCCTCGAGGGCCAGATCCTGCCCACGCCCGGCGGGGCCGCCCTCCTGCGCGGCGGCCACGTCATCGGCGGCGTCGGCTGCGGCGGCGGCACCGGCGAACAAGACCAGCAATGCGCCGACGCCGGCGCCCACGCCGTCAAGTAAACCGAGAACCGAGGGGGACGGATCGGAAACTCGCAAGCCTTGAACGGTGTCACACCCCGCGCGAATGGGGGGTTGTAAGGGGGGGCACGCCTCGTGCCCCCCCTGACGTACATGAGCAAGGGTCCAGAACAACCACCGACCGCCAACCACATCGCGTGTCGTGCCACGTCGGTAGGCATCACGTGCGGCGCCACGCGGGCCGGCGCCACGCGGATCGCCACGCCAGCAAGCCCCACACGAACAGCCCCAGCACGCTCAACCCGGTCCCGGCCAGCTCGGGCGCGCCGGGGCCGTAGCCGAGCTCGATGGCAGCAGCACCGGCGGGGGCCCGGACCTCCAGGTCGCCGAACTCGCCCCGTCGGGTCGCGAGCGCCGCGCCGCCGGCCGTGGCCCGCCACAGCGGATAGTAGGCGACACCGACCGGAGTCCAGTCCCCGCGCGCGCCCTCGACGCTCACGCGCCAGCGTCCCGACCCCAGCGGCTGCGGCAGCGCGGACGCGCGTCCCGACCAGATCACGAACGGAGGCTCGTGGCGGCGGCCGGGGAAATCCGGGTTGTCCGCCAGCGCCGCCAGGCGGGGCAGGTCCTCGTCGAGCGCGACGACCGTGCTGACCCGTAGCCGTCGGGCGTGGAGGTTGAACGTCGCCGCGTCGAGCGCCTCGAGCGGGCGCCCGAACAACGCGTGCCCGTCCAGCCGCTCCACCAGCGTGGTGATCGGTCCGCGGCCGGCGTCCCCGCGGTAGAGCAGCGCGGCGACCGGGGAGGGGTGGGTGAACGTGCCGTTGACGATGGCCCGACCGGCGAGCAACGGGGTGAGCGCGGTCACGTGGGTGTGCGGCCGCCACCATGCGCGGCCGTACGCCAGGGGCACCGCGGAGCGCACGAAGAGCACGCGCCCCTCGGGCGCGGCCCGCAACGCCGCCCACAGCGCGGGCAGGCGGAGTCCGCGCTCGATCGTCGTGGTCGACGGCCAGTCGGTGGGACGGGGCCAGAGCGTCAGCGTCTCGCGGCCGCCCGCCGACAGCGCCACCGCGACGAGGACGGCACCCAGCGCCGCCAGGGGGACGGGGATGGAGTGACGGGCCACGAGGCGTTCGAGCAGACGGCCGGCCCCCAGACCGCCGGCCAGCACGACGGCCAGCCAGAAGCCATCCATGACGCGGTCGGCGGGGAGCCACGCGAGACCGAGGCGCTCCAGTCCGAGGGCGTCGACCGCCACGATCACGGCCATCGCCGGGGGAAAGCGCGCGAGGAGCCGCTCGGGACACGCGCGCGCGGTGACGAGCGCGACGCCGGCCAGGATCGCCAGCCCGACGACGAGCGGATGAGCGACGAGCGTCTCGCTCAGGCCCGGCAGCGTCAGCGCGCCCCACGCGAGCGCGCGCGTCTGATCGAGTCGGGCCAGGAGCGGCAGCGTCCAGAACGCGGTGAGGAGCGCCCCGACTGCGAGCCAGCCGGCCGCCGGCGCCAGGCGCGACCCCCGGCGGGGCCCCGACGCGGCGGCGAGCGCGACGAGCGCGGTGGCCGCCGGCAGGTGGGCGGGGTGAGTGAGCACGACGGCGGCGAGCAACGGCACGGCGGTCCGCGCGGGGAACGGCGCGGCGCCCTCGCTCCAGCGCAGGAGGCCGGCCGCCAGCAGGGGGAGCAGGGCCCATCCGAGCCGGGCCGGCGCCATGCCGACGTGGACGCCGCCCTCCACACCGCTCATCAGCGCCGGCCAGAGCGACAGCGTCAGCGTCACGAAGGCCCCCGGCAGCGCCAGCCAGCCGCTCGCCAGCACGCGGCTCAGCACGAGCCAGGCGGCGACGCCCGGCGCCAGGTAGGCCAGCCACAGGAGGGCGTGATACGCCGCCGGCACGCCGAGCGCGCCGAACGACGCCACGTGCAGGAGCGCGCCCGCGCAGGCGAAGGCGGGCGGATAGAATTGCAGTTCCGGGTAGCCCGTCCACCACCCAAAGTTCCAGGCCCACGGCGCCGGCCCGAGCCTGACGACATGCCACAGCCGATAGACCTGGCCGGGATGGTCGTCGACGACCGGTGCCGAGAGGCCGAGCGCCGCTGCGGCGAACGCCAGGGCGTACGCCACGAGCAGCAGGAGCGGAACGACGGCGGCCCCGGAGCGCGACCACCGCGCTTGACTTGCCACGGCGGGTAATCATAGCGTAGCGCGCGGACCCCCCATGTCCATCAGAACCAAAGTTGCCCTGGTCATCGCCGTCTCGGTCGTCGTGCCGCTGGTCATCTCCACGGTCTTCTGGGTCTGGACGCTGGGCCAGACTGTCAACGAGGAGCTCGCGTGGGGTTCCCTCTTCCGCAGCTACGAGACGCTCGAAGCCGCGCTGGCCGAGACGGCCTCGCAGTCGGCAACGCGGCGCGTCCAGGCGGGGGCGCGGGCGATCGCGGGCGGGGCCCGCCGGCTGGTTCGCGACCTCACCGACTTCGGCGCCAGGCTCCAGGCCCTGCGCTGCTTCGATCCGGCGCCGGCCGTCGCCTGCCGGGACGCCGTGGACGACTTCCTCGATCGGACCGCCGGCGATCTGGAGGGCGTACGAATCGTGTCGGCCGTTTCGCGCCGTGATTTCCTGGAGGTGGGCACCGCCAGCGAACGGGCCGCCGCCGTGGCGACGGTCCTGGACAGCCTCGACCTCCAGGGCGAGCCCACGCTGCGGCCGGTGGCGACGCCGGCCGGTGTCGTCGTCGTGACCAGCCGGGCGATGGGAGCGCAGCGACGACAACACGTGGTGGTCTGGGGAACGCTCGGCCGGCTCCGCGGCGGCATGGAGGACACGATGTCCGGCCGTGGTAGCACTCGCCTCGGGCTGATCGGGCCGGAAGGCCGGCTCCTGTACCCGCTCGAGTTCCGGCCACGCCGCAGCCAACCGTTCGCCGTGCGCGAGCTGCGGGTGCAGCACGGACGCGATGCCTTCGATCTGCCGGGATGGCGTCAGGCCGGCGAGCAGAACCCGGTCGTGATCGACGGGCGCCACTTCGTCATGAAGTACGCGCCGATCCCCGGCACGAGCCTGGGCACGGTCACCCTGAGCAGCCTCGGAGGCGGGATGCAGATCCTCTTCATCACGGCGGTCCGCCAGTACCTGCTGCTGGGCCTGGCCATGGTCGCCGTCGCGCTGCTGGCCAGCTTCGCGCTGGCCAGCCGCATGACCGGCCGGCTGCGCAACCTCCGGCAGGCGGCCGACGCCATCGGGGCGGGGCGCCTCGACACCGAGATCGAGGTGGGCGGGCGCGACGAGATCGGACGGCTGGCCGAGCGATTCCGCGTCATGGCCGGGCAGCTGCGCGAGCACATCGCCACGCTCGAGCAGCGGGTCGACGAGCGCACCCGTGACCTGCGGCTGAAGGCCGAGGAACTGGCGCGCGCCAACGCCGACCTCGTGCGCCTCACCAAGCTCAAGTCGGACTTCCTGGCCCGCATGTCGCACGAGCTGCGCACGCCGCTGAACTCGATCATCGGCTTCAGCGAGCTGCTGCTGGCCGAGGGGTGCGGCCCGCTCAACGACGAGCAGCGCGACGCGCTGGAGCGGGTCAAGCGCAACGGCACCAACCTGCTCCAGCTCATCAACGACATCCTCGACATCTCCAAGATCGAGGCCGACCGCCTCACGCTGAAGCTCGGCCCCGTCTCGCTGCGGGCCGTGGTCGACAACGCGCTGAGCAGCCTGCTGTTGCGGGCGAACGAGAAGAAGATCGCGCTGACGGCCGCCGTCGATCCGGACCTGCCGACGATCTACACCGACGAGATCCGCCTGCTGCAGATCCTCAACAATCTGCTGTCCAACGCCGTCAAGTTCACCGAGCGGGGCGGCGTCACGCTGACCGCCCGCGGCGCCGCCGGCGACCGGGTGGTCATCACGGTGCAGGACACCGGCATCGGCATGAGCGCCGAGGACCTGCCGAAGCTCTTCACCGAGTTCTTCCAGGCCGATTCCTCGCACACGCGGCGTTACGAGGGCACCGGCCTGGGCCTGGCCATCACCAGGCGGCTGGCCGAGGCGCTCGGCGGCGGCGTGAGCGTGGAGAGCGAGGTGGGCGTGGGCTCGACATTCAGCGTCACGCTGCCGGTGGTGGCGCCCGGCGCCCCGGCCGAGCGGCCGGCGCCGCCGGCGGCCGGGGCGGCGGTCGGTCGGCCGGATGCCGACCGCCAGCGCACCATCCTGGTCATCGACGACGATCCCGAGACCCATCTGCTGATGGCCGAGAACCTCAAGCCCGTGCACGCGCGGTTCCTGACCGCGGCCACCGGGGCCGAGGGCATCGCGACGGCGCGGCGCGAGCATCCCGACCTGATCCTGCTCGACGTGCGGCTGCCCGACCGGCACGGCTGGGAGGTCCTGCACGACCTCAAGGCGGACCCGACCACCGCCGACGTCCCGGTGATCGTCGTCAGCGTCGTGGACCGGGAGTCGCTCGGCTTCTCGCTCGGCGCCGCCGACTACCTGGTCAAGCCGGTGAACTGGGACCTCCTGTTCAAGGTGCTGGCGCGGCTGGGGATCGTGCCCGACGCCGGCGACCTCCTGGTGGTGGACGACGACCCCGAGACGCTCCAGCTCATGCGCCGCGCGCTGGAGGGCCGGGGCTTCACGGTCGTCGAGGCGCTGGACGGGCGCCAGGCCCTCGCCGCCGCGCGCGAGCGGCGGCCGGGCCTCATCCTGCTCGACCTCATGATGCCGGTCATGGACGGGTTCGACACGCTGCAGCACCTGCGCGAGGACCCGCGCACGGCCGACGTCCCCGTGGTCGTCCTCACCGCCAAGGACCTCACCGACGACGACCGCGACCGCCTGGGCGGCCGCGTCCAGGCCCTGTTCCAGAAACAGCGCGTCCCGCTCGACCACCTCATCAGCGAGGTCCGGTCGATCGTCTGGCAGCGGACGACGCTGTGAGCGGACCGCTGATCCTGCTCGTCGAGGACCATCCGGACAACCGCGTCCTCGCCCGCAAGCTCCTCGAGCGCGCCGGCTTCCGCGTGGTGGAGGCCGTCGACGGACGCCAGGCCCTCGAGCAGGCGGCCGCCTGCAAGCCGGATCTGATCCTGCTCGACATGTCGCTGCCCGAGGTGGACGGCTGGACCGTGGCCCGCACGCTGCGAAAGTCGCCGGAGCTCCAGAATCTTCGGATCGTGGCGCTGACCGCCCATGCCATGGAGGGCGACCGCGAGCGCGTGCTGGAGGCCGGCTGCGACGAGTTCCTCACCAAGCCGATCGAGATCGCCACGTTCGTCCCCACCGTCCGGAGGCTCCTTGAGCGCCAGAGCTGACGAGAAGTTCCCCGCCACGATCCTGGTCGTCGACGACACGCCGGACGTCCGCGCGCTGCTCCGGCCGTTGCTGCAGCGCGCCGGCTACACGGTCACCGAGGCCGAGGACGGCGAGGCCGCCCTGGTGAAGGTGGCCGAGATGATGGGGACCGGCCAGCTCCCGGACCTGATCGTGCTGGATGTCATGATGCCGGGCAAGGACGGCTTCGCCGTCGCCCGGCAGCTGCGCAGCTGGAAGGAGACCCGCGACGTCCCGATCCTCATGCTGACCGCCCTCACCGACGTCGAGCAGAAGGTGCGCGGCATCGACGCCGGCGCCGACGACTTCCTGTCCAAGCCCGTGAACAACGCCGAGCTGCAGAGCCGGATCCGCTCGCTGCTGCGCGCCAAGTTCTATCGCCAGCAGCTCGTGCGGAAGAACGCCCTGCTGGAGCGGATCCTCACGCGCTGGCAGAGTCCGGAGGTCGTCCAGCAGGTCCTGGACGACACCGCCCGCCTGCGGCTGGGCGGCGTGCGCAACCGGGTCAGCGTGCTGTTCGCCGACCTCTCGGGCTTCACGCCGTTCGCCGAGTCGCGGGCGCCGGAGTCGGTGATGGAGACGCTGAACCAGACCTTCGCCAAGCTCACCGAGCTCGTGTTCAAGCACCACGGCACCCTCGACAAGTTCATCGGCGACTGCGTGATGGCCTTCTACGGCGCCCCCATCCCGGCCGGCAACGACGCCCTCAACGCGGTGCGCTCGGCCCTCGAGATGCGGGCCGTGTTCAACGAGCTGAAAACCCAGTGGGGGGACGACGAACGGGCCAAGCTGGGCCTGGCCATCGGCATCAACACCGGCGAGGCGATCGTCGGCAACGTCGGCTCCGACCGCCGGATGGAGTACACCGTCATCGGCGACACCGTGAACGTGGCCGCCCGCCTGCAAGACAAGGCGGTGGCCGGCCAGATCCTGATCGGGGAGGACACGTTCGCGCAGATCCACGCCGAGATCGGCGATTTGCTCGTGCATCGCGAGCTGAAGGGCATGGCGCTCAAGGGGCGCGAGAAGTCGGTCGCGGTCCACGAGGTCATCCGGATCATGACGTCCGTCTGACTGAGTGGGGGGCCCCGAAAGGGCCCCCCACACCCCCCAGACGCTCGGGCCGCCCCGGCGGAGCCGTGGCGGCCCTCGATCACCGGCGAGGGCCTCGTGGTGGCGCCTCGGACCGGCGGCGGGTGGCGGCCCTCGATCACCGGCGAGGGCCGCGTGGTGGCCTCGGATCCGTAGCGCGCTCGCCGGTGGAGCGGGACGGGACTCGATCACCGGCGCGGGGTCCTGGTGTCCCGCAGCGGCTGGCG
>DASWJN010000315.1:0-5721 GCA_036397135.1 Candidatus Methylomirabilota bacterium | reverse complement strand
TGGCGTGGATGAGGTTGTTGGCGACCACGGTGTGGGCGTTGCCGTGAGCGATGGCGATGCCGGCGGTGCAGGAGTCACCATTGCCCGTCGTGTTGCCGAGGATGCGGTTGCGCTCGATGTGGATCGCCACGTTGGCGTTGCTGGCCCCCTGGAGGGCGATGGCCTGACCCCCGAAGCCGGTGATCGTCAGCCCGCGGATGGTGATGAACTTCGATTTCTGCACCCGGATGGCATGGTCGTTGGGGCAGGGCCCGGCGCTGCCCTGGAGCACGACGCCGCCCGGCGGGATCGCCGGATCGGCCTCGATGACGACACGATCGGTTTCGGTGGCCCCGGTCGTGTTGTTCTTCCCGCTGATCGAGATCTGTTCGAGATACGTGCCGGCCTGGATGACGATTCGATCACCAGCCCGTGCCGCCGTGACGGCGGCCTGAATCGTCCGATGGCACGGTGTCTGGCCCTGACAGCTCAGGTCGCTCGCACTCACGTAGAGAATGCGACTCTGGGACTCGGACGCGAGCGTCAGCGCCAGCACCGTGCCGAGTAGAGCCAGACTCCAGATCGGTCGTCTCACCGTCGAGCCCCCCTCGAGCGGACCGGAGGGTGGCAAGAACCACTCCAGGCGATGCGACCGCCGGATCGCCACGTTCCCGCGGAAAAACCCGGGCAATCATCGCGCCGGCCCGAGCCGGCTGCCCAGCAAGCAGTGCACCCTGTCGCGCGCTCGCGGCGCGATTCTGGGCCGTGACACCACGGGTGCAGAGGAACGGCGACCCACGCGGCTGTGCATCGGTGGCCGTGCGTCGTAGGATGGGGCGCCATGACCGCCTTCGGGTCACTGTTCGCGCCGGCCGGCGTCGCCGTGATCGGCGTCTCTCGCAATCCCGCCAAGCTTGGCCACCGGCTGCTGCAGAACGTGAAGGAGAGCGGCTTCGCCGGCGCCATCCATCCCGTGAATCCCTCCGGCGAGCCGATCCTCGGCATTCCGACCGTGCGCGCCATCGAGGCGCTGCCGGATGGCGTGGACCTGGCGCTGGTGAGCCTTCCGGCGCCGGCGGTGCCGGACGCCATCAGGGCGCTCGCCGCGCGGCGTGTCCAGGTCGCCGTCATCCTGTCCTCCGGGTTCGGCGAGGTGGACGACGAGGGGCGCGCCGCGCAGGCGGCGTTGCTCGCGACGGCGCGCGCGGCCGGCCTGCGGCTCGTCGGCCCGAACTGCATGGGCGTGTACTCGGCCCCGGCCGGTCTCAACGGCACCTACTTCTGGGACCTGCCGCGCGCGCCCGGCGGGATCTCGATCGTCTCGCAGAGCGGCGCCTACGGCGGGCTGATCTTCCGCCACCTCGGCGCGCGCGGCCTCGGCGTCGCGCGCTTCCTGTCGATCGGCAACCAGGTCGACGTGGAGATCGCCGAGGTGCTGGAGTGGCTCGTCGACGATCCCGCCACCACCCTGATCGCCTGCTTCGTCGAGGCGCTGCGCGACGGGCCGCGCTTCCTGGCGGCGGCGCGGGGGGCGACGGAGCGCAAGCCGATCGTCGTGCTCAAGGGCGGGCGCTCCGAGGCCGGCCGCCGCGCGGCCGGCTCGCACACGGGCTCGCTGGCCGGCTCCTACGACGTCTTCCGCGCGGCGTGCGTCGGCGCCGGGGCGGTGCTCGCCGAGGAGACCGAGGAGTTCTTCGACGCGATCGAGACGCTCGTGGCCGTCCCGACCCGCCGGCCGGCGGCGCCCCGCGTGGCGATCGTCACGGTCTCCGGCGGGCCGTCCGTGGTCGCCGCCGACACCGCCGAGCGGGAGGGGCTCGGCGTGCCGGCGCTGAGCGACGCCGCGCAAGCGGCGCTGCGAGGGCTCTTGCCCGCGTTCGCGGCGGTCGGCAACCCGGTCGACCTCACGCCGCAGGTCGATCCGGCGAACATCGCCGCGGCGGTGCGGCGGGTCTTCGACGAGGCGACGGTCGGCGGCGTCGTCGCGGTGAACGTCGGGCTGGACATCCCCGAGTTCGCGGACGGCGTCGTGCAGGCGGTGCGTGAGATCGGCAAGCCGGCGGTCGCGTTCACCGCCGATGCGCCGGAGATCAGCGCGCGGTTCCGGGCGGGCGGCGTGCCGGTGCTGCCGAGCCCGGAGCGGGCGGTGCGCGCGTGGCGGGCCCTCTGGCGCGCGCGGGCGCCGGCGCCTCGCACGACACCGCGGGTGCCGGCGCTGCCGGCGGACCTGCGCCGGGCGCTGGAGTCGACGCGGGGGCCATTGCCGTACGCGCTCGCGCGCCGGCTGCTGGAGGCGTTCGGCATCCGGTTCTGTCGCGAGGCGGTCGCCGGCAGCCCGGAGGAGGCCGTCGCCGGGGCGGAGCGCCTCGGCTACCCGGTCGTGGTGAAGGCCGCCGCCGCCGGGCTCACGCACAAGACCGAGGTTGGCGGCGTGATCCTGGACGTCGCCGACGCGGCGGCGGTACGGGCGGCGTGCGTGACGCTACGCGCCCGGGTCGGCGCCGAGCGCGTTCTGGTCCAGGAGCGGGTGGGGCCGGGGATCGAGCTGCTGCTGGGCGCGCGGCGCGACGAGGTGTTCGGCCCGGTGGTCGTGTTCGGGGCCGGCGGGGTGCTGACCGAAGTCCTCCGCGACGTCTCGGTGCGGCTGGCGCCGCTCGGTCAGGGCGAGGCGGAGGCGATGCTGGAGGAGGGCGCGCGCCCGCGCCTGCTGGCCGGTCCCCGCGGCCTGCGCCCGGTCGCGCGGCCGGCGCTCGTCGGCGCGATCCACGCGATCGCTGCGCTCATCGTCGCCGAGCCCGGCATCCATGAGATCGACGTCAACCCGCTGATCGCGGCCGGCGCCGACCTCGTGGCCGTCGACGCGCTGGTGATCGCGGCGGACGCGTGACCACCGCGTCGCCTCACTCGATGAGCGGGACCTTGGCCTTGGCGTAGGTGAGCTTGTGCTTCACCAGGCCGTTCTCGACGTGCAGGATGTCGAGCCCGCGCCAGCCGCCCCGGCCCCGCTTGGTGTCGAGCATGCAGACCCAGCGGATCAGGGCCTTGCCGGTCGCCGCGTCGACGAACAGGTCCTCGGTCTCGAAGCGCATCGTCCCGAAGTCGCCGCGGAACTGCGGCACGAACGCCGTCCGGATCGCGTCGCGCCCGCGGTTGACCGTGCCGGTGAACTCCTCGTAGACCGCGTCTTCCGTCATGAACGCCATGACGCCATCGAGGTCGTTACGGTTGAAGGCGTCGGTGAAGCGGATGACGAGATCTTCGAGGCTCGCGCGGTCCACGGCGGTCTTATACCATACCGGCCATGAACGACCTCTTCTACCTGACCGACGAGCAGCGGATGATCCGCGACCTCGCCCGCAAGGTCGCGCGCGAGCGCATCGCGCCCCACGCCGCGCGCTACGACGAGCTGGAGGCCTACCCCGAGGACTCCATGCAGGCCATCCTCGAGTCCGGGCTCTTCGCGATCTGGGTGCCCGAGGCCTACGGCGGCACCGACATGGGCGCCCTGGCGCTGGCGCTCGCGACCGAGGAGATCGCCTACGCGTGCGCCGCGACCGCCACCCAGTACCTCGACCAGCCGCTCGGCGGCCTGCCGGTCCTGCTCGCCGGCACCGAGGACCAGAAGAAGAAGTACCTGCCAGGGCTGGCGACCGGCGAGATCCTCGCCGCGTACTCGCTGTCGGAGCCGGGCGCCGGATCGGACGCGGCCGGGCTCAAGACCACGGCCGTCCGGCGCGGCGACCACTACGTGCTCAACGGCTCCAAGCAGTGGTGCACCAACGGCGACCACGCCGACGTGATCACCGTGTTCGCCACGGTCGACCCGTCGAAGCGCGCGAAGGGGATCACGGCGTTCCTGGTCGAGAAGGGCACGCCGGGCTTCGAGGTCGGCAAGAAGGAGCGGAAGCTCGGGATCCGGGCCTCGCCCACGGTGGCGCTGCACTTCACCGAGTGCGCGGTCCCGGCCGCCCAGCGCCTGGGCGCCGAGGGCGAGGGCTTCAAGATCGCCATGGCCACGCTCGACATGACGCGGCCGGCCACCGGCTCGATGGCGGTCGGCATCGCCCAGGCTGCGCTGGACGCCGCGGTCGGCTACGCGAAGGAGCGCCAGCAGTTCGGCCAGCCGATCGCCGCCTTCCAGGGCATCCAGTTCATGCTGGCCGACATGGCGATGCAGACCCACGCCGCCCGGCTGATGGTCCACCACGCCGCCCGCCAGCTCGACGCCGGCATCCGCGCCAACACCTACGAGGCGTCGATGGCCAAGTGCTGGGCCGGGGATGCCGCCATGAAGGTCGCCACCGATGCCGTGCAGGTGTTCGGCGGCTACGGCTACACGCGCGAGTTCCCGGTCGAGCGCTTCATGCGCGACGCCAAGATCATGCAGATCTACGAGGGGACCAACCAGATCCAGCGGCTCATCATCGCCAAGGAGCTGCTGGGTGGGTGAGCTATGATCGGACGCGCATGAGCCCCATCCGGAGCGACGTCGTCGGCAGCCTGCTGCGCCCCCCGTACCTGGTCGAGGCGCGCGAGGCGTGGGCGGCCGGCCGCCTGGCGCCCGCCGAGTTCAAGCGCGTCGAGGACCGCGCCGTCGACGAGGCCGTGCGACTTCAAGAAGCCGCCGGGCTCGACGTCGTCACCGACGGCGAGCTGCGCCGCTACGCGTTCTTCGGCCACCTCGTCGACGCGCTGGAGGGCTTCGACAAGTTCGGGGGCTGGGCCATCCCGTTCCACGACGAGGCGGGCGGCGAGCTGGTGTTCAAGCGCCCGGTGGTGGTCGACACGCTCCGGTGGCGGCGCAGCATGTGCGGGGAGGAGTTCGCCTATCTCCGGGCCCGGGCGACGAAGCCCGCCAAGGTCACGCTGATCAGCGCCCAGCAGGCGGCCGCCTATTACGACCCCGGGAAATCGAGCGGCGCCTATCCCACCCGCGACGCCTACCTGGCCGACGTCGTGGACATCACCCGGCGCGAGATCGAGGAGCTGGTGCGGCTGGGCTGCACCTACGTGCAGATCGACGCCCCCCAGTACGCGGCGCTGCTTGACCCCGAGCTGCGGGAGGGTTACCGCCGGCGAGGCAGCGATCCCGACCGGCTCATCGACGCCTGTGTCGAGATGGACAACGCGGCGATCGGGCGCCATCCCGGCGTGACGTTCGCGCTGCACATCTGCCGTGGCAACAACCAGTCGATGTTCTACGCCAGCGGCGGCTACGACCCCATCGCGCGCGTCTTCAGGCGCACCAGGTTCCATCGCTTCCTGCTGGAGTACGACGACGAGCGCTCGGGCGGCTTCGAGCCGCTCCGCGCGGTGCCGGACGACCGGGTGGTGGTGCTGGGGCTGGTGAGCACCAAGAAGCCGGCGCTGGAACCGCTCGATCTGCTGACGTCGCGGATCGCCGGGGCGGCGAAGATCGTTCCGATCGAGCGCCTGGCGGTCTCGCCACAGTGCGGGTTCGCCTCCACCATGGAAGGCAACCGCGTGACGGCCGACGACCAGAAGAGGAAGCTCGAGCGCGTCGTCGCCGCCGCCCGCGCGGTCTGGCGCTGAGGGCGACGGGCGCCGCTCAGCCGGGCGGCACCCGCGGCAGCGTCACGTGGAAGATGGACCCGGCGCGCAGGCGGCTCTCGACCCAGATCCAGCCGCCGTGCAGCTCGACGCACATCTTGCTGATGGCGGGCTCGTCAGCCGATGTTGTCAGCGGCTCTCCTGGTCCCAGAGGTCTGGTACGCACACCTC
>DASWJN010000314.1:0-10811 GCA_036397135.1 Candidatus Methylomirabilota bacterium | reverse complement strand
GGCCCTGCGCGCGCCACGTCGATGGCGAGCCGTCGTCGCCGTTGCGAGCCCGGAGCGAGCGTACGGCGACCGGCGAGCCATCCGTGGCGTGCGCAGGGCTCCCGTGCCCCGCCCCCGGCGTCACCGGATTCCACGAGAGTCATTAGCGCGCCGGGGCGGCTGGTGCGGGTGCGCGTGCAGCCGCGGGCGCCGCGCAGCGAGATCGTGGGGTGGCGCGCCGACGGCACCCTGAGCGTGCGGGTGGCGGCGCCGCCCGTCGAGGGCCAGGCCAACGCCGCCGTGGTGGCGCTGCTGGCCGGCGCGCTGGGGGTGCGGCCGTCGGCGGTGACGGTCGAGCGAGGGGCGCGGGGGCGGGACAAGCTCGTGAGGGTCGCGGGATTGACGCCGGCGGAAGTCCGGCGACGTATCGGAGGGACGGCATGAAGAGCCTGGTGATGGTCGCGGTGGTCGTGGCGATGATGGTGACGGTCGCCGCCCCGGCGCGCGCGGATGTCGTCACGGGGCCGGCGGAGGCGACGGTCGAGACGCCGCCGACGCAGCCGTCCCTGGACGTCGATCTCGAGCTCGGGCTCAAGAGCTTCCGCTTCGGGACGCGGATCTTCGGCAAGGGCGGCTACGCCGGCGGCGCCTGGATCAACGGGGAGACGCGCAGCGACGGCTTCAGCCTCGACGGCCGCATCGAGCGCGACGGCAAGGCGCGCAACTTCAAGTTCAACGCCGACATCGACGAGTGGGTGCGGCGCGCCGTCCGCTGGTGGAGCGTCACCGACCTGTGACGGGGGCGATCGCCCCCGTCCGCTGGGAGCGCGACCGCCTGGTGCTCCTGGACCAGCGCCTGCTCCCCGGCCGGGAACTGGAGCGCGTGTACGGGCGCTGGGAGGACGTGGCCGACGCGATCCGCACGCTGGCCGTCCGCGGCGCGCCCGCCATCGGCGTGACGGCGGCCTTCGGCGTCGTGCTGGCCGCGCGAGCCAGCAACGCCACGACGTTCGACGCGCTCCTGGCCGACCTCGAGGTGGCGCTCAAGGGCCTGGCCGGCACACGCCCCACCGCCGTCAATCTTTTCTGGGCCCTCGACCGCATGCGCCGCGCCGTCGAGGCGTTGCGCGGGCGCCCGCTCGACGAGGTCCGCGCACGCCTGCTGCGCGAGGCCCAGGCCATCCTCGACGAGGACGTGGCCGGCAACCGCGCGCTCGGCGATCACGGCGCCGCGCTGGTCCCCCCGCGTGCGCGCATCCTGACCCACTGCAACGCCGGCGCGCTCGCCACCGCGGGCTACGGCACCGCGCTCGGCATCGTGCGCTCGGCCCACGCCCAGGGCAAGGTCGCGCTGCTCTGGGTGGACGAGACGCGCCCGGTCATGCAGGGCTCCCGGCTCACCGCCTGGGAGTGCGTGCGCGAGGGCATCCCCCACCGTCTCATCGCCGACGCCGCCGCCGCCTCCGTCATGAGCCGGGGGGACGTGGATCTGGTGGTGACCGGCGCCGACCGGATCGCGGCCAACGGCGACACCGCGAACAAGATCGGGACCTACGCGCTCGCGGTGCTGGCGCGCCACCACGGTGTGCCGTTCTACGTGGCGGCGCCCTTCTCGACGATCGATCCCGCGCTGCCGTCGGGGGCGGAGATCCCGATCGAGGAGCGCGAGGCGGGGGAGGTCCGCCGGGTGGGGGGCCAGGCGACCGCGCCGGAGGCGTCGCCGGTGTTCAACCCGGCGTTCGACGTCACGCCGGCCGCGCTGATCACGGCGATCGTCACCGAGCGGGGAGTGTTCCGGCCGCCGTTCCAGTTCTGACGATCATGTTCCCCGCAGGTGGTTGGCCACGCGCGCGGGAGGCCATCAGCCTCATCGCGCGAGTTGATCCGGCCAGTACAATCGTCGGGTGAGCTCGGTCGCGCGCCGCTTTCACGACGAGACGACCCACACGCCGTACTCCATCCGGACGAGCGGCCACGCGCTCGACTGGGACAACAAGCCGTTCGCGTTCAAGGTGTACACCGACGCGCCGGCGGTGGCGCTGCCGCGGGAGATCGACGTGGTGGCCACGCCGACCCTCCAGGCGCTGGCGGCGCCGGGGCCGCCGGCCGCGCGGCTGACCCTCGGAGCGCTGACCGCCGTCCTCTATTACTCGGCGGGCGTGACGAAGAAGAAGGCGTACCCGGGCGGCGGTGAGGTGCTGTTCCGGGCGGCGGCGTCCACCGGGGCGCTGTACCAGACCGAGGTGTACGTGGTGGCCGCCGCCGTCGACGGCCTCGAGCCCGGGCTCTACCACTTCTGCCCGGGCGATTTCACGCTCCGCCGGCTGCGCAGCGGTGACGTCCGGGCGTCGGTGGCCGACGCCGCTGTCGACCCCGCGCTCGGGCGCCGCGCGGCGACGCTCGTGCTGAGCGGGATCTTCTGGCGCAACACCTGGAAGTACCAGGCGCGCGGCTACCGGCACCTGTTCTGGGACTCGGGCACGATGCTCGCCAACGCGCTGGCCGTCGGCGGCGCGCTCGGTCTGGCGCCGTCCGTCCTCACGGGGTTCGTCGACGACGCGGTCAACCATCTCCTGGGCGTCGATCCCTCCCGCGAGGCGGCGCTGGAGCTGCTGGCGCTCGGGCCGGAGGGCGCGCCGGCGCCGCCGGTGACCGACCTGCCGCCGCTGGCCCACGACGTGATGCCGCTGTCGAGCGAGGAGGTGGACTATCCCGAGCTGCGCGACATCCACCGGGCCTCCAGCCTGACGACCCCGGCGGAGGTGGTGGCGTGGCGCGCCCGTCCGGCGCCGTCCCGGCGCGAGCCGCAGGGGGCGCTCGTCGCGTTGCCGGAACCGGCGACCGGCGGCCGCCCGCTCGGCGAGGCGATCCAGCGGCGCGGCTCGACGCGCCGGTTCGGCCACACGCCGCTCTCGGCCCCGGAGCTGTCGACCGCGCTGTGGGCGGCCACGCTGCCGGTGCCGGCCGCCGTCCCGAGCGGGCTCGTCGACCCCTACGTCATCGTCAACGCCGTCGCCGGCGTGGCGCCGGGCGCCTACGCGTACTGGCCGGGGCGCGGGCTGGAGCTGGTGCGGGCGGGCGAGTTCCGGCGCGAGGCCGCGTACCTCACGCTCGAGCAGGCGCTCGGGGGCGACGCGGCGGCGACCATCTTCTTCCTGGCGCCGCTGAACGCGATCCTCGCCGCGTGGGGTGACCGCGGCTACCGGCTCGCCAACCTCGAGGCGGGGATCGCCGGCGGGCGCGCGTATCTGTCCGCCTACGGCACGGGCTTCGGCGCCAGCGGGCTCACGTTCTACGACGGCGAAGTGATCCGCTTCTTCTCGCCGCACGCGGCGGGCCGCGACGCCATCTTCGTCACCGCGCTCGGGCGCCCGGGATCGGCCCAGGCCAGCGTGCTACTATCGAACGCGATCCAGCCGCCGACGAGGAGGTGGTGACCCGATGAAGAAGTACCAGCTGATGGCGCCCGGACCGACGCCGGTGCCGAGCGAGGTGCTGCTGGCCATGGCGCAGCCGATGATCCATCACCGCACGCCGGAGTACGAGGCGCTCTTCGTCGAGGTGCGGGCGGGGCTGAAGCGGCTGTTCCAGACGTCCCAGGAGGTCATCCCGCTGGCGTGCTCCGGCACCGGGGCGATGGAAGCCGCGGTCGTGAACACGCTGTCGGCGGGCGACACGGTGGCGGTCGTCGTGGCCGGCAAGTTCGGCGAGCGGTGGCTGGAGATCTGCCGCGCCTATGGCGTCGAGGTCGTCGAGCTGAGGGCGCCGTTCGGCGAGAGCGTGCCGGCCGAGCGCCTCGCCGAGGCGCTGAAGGCGAACCCGAAGGTGAACGCCGTCCTCACCCAGCACAGCGAGTCCTCGACCGGCGTGCTCCACGACGTGCGCGGCTATGCCGCCGTCACCCGGGCCGGCGAGGCCCTCCTCGTCGTCGACGCCGTCTCCAGCCTGGGCATCGCCAACCTCGAGATGGACGCCTGGGGCGTGGACGTCGTCGTCGCCGGCTCCCAGAAGGGCCTGATGCTGCCCCCCGGGCTCGGCTTCTGCGCGCTGAGCGACAGGGCGTGGGCGAGGAACAAGGCCTCGCGGCTGCCGAAGTACTACTTCGACCTCGCCGCGGAACGGAAGACGGTCGTGAAGAACGAGGCCCACTTCACGCCGGCGGTGTCCATCGTCATCGGGCTGCGGACGGTGCTGCAGATGCTGGAGCGCGAGGGGCTGGCCAACGTCCTCAAGCGCCACGACCGGCTGGCCCGCGCCACCCGGGCCGGTGCCGAGGCGCTCGGGCTCGGCCTGTTCTGCCGGGCGACGCCGAGCCCGGCGCTGACGGCGGTGGTCGCGCCGCCCGGTGTGGACAGCGAGCGGATCGTGAAGGCGTACTCGCAGACCCACAACATCACGATCGCGGGCGGGCAGGGGGAGATGAAGGGCAAGCTCTTCCGCCTGGGCCACATGGGCTACGCCGCCGAGTTCGACGTGATCTCGGCGCTGGCGGCGCTGGAGCAGGTGCTGGCCGAGATCGGCCAGCCGGTGGACTTCGGCGCCGGTGTGCGCGGCGCCCAGAAGGTCTTCGCCGAGAAGTCGTGAAGCGCGTCCTCGTCGCCGACGGGCTCCAGGCCGCCGGCGTCGACGCCCTCCGCAAGCACGGGCTGGAGGTCGACGTCGCTGGCTCGCTCGACGAGCGGGCGCTGATCGCCCGCATCCCCGACTACGAGGGCCTGATCGTGCGCAGCGCCACCCGGGTCACCCGCGCCGTCATCGCCGCGGCCACGCGCCTGGAGGTGATCGGCCGGGCCGGGGCCGGCGTGGACACGATCGACGTCGACGCCGCCACCGAGCGCGGCATCGTCGTGATGAACACGCCGGGCGGCAACACCACGGCGGTGGCCGAGCACACCCTGGCGCTGCTGCTGGCGCTGGCCCGCCGCGTGCCGCTGGCCGACGCGACGCTGAAGGCCGGCCGATGGGAGAAGAGCCGGCTGCAGGGCGTGGAGCTGTTCGGCAAGGCGCTCGGCATCCTGGGGCTCGGCCGCATCGGCGGCGAGGTGGCCCGCCGGGCGCTCGGCTTCCGCATGCAGGTGCTCGCCTACGATCCCTACCTCACCCGCGAGGCCGCCGAGCGGCTGGGCGTGGAGAGCGTCGAGCTGGACGACCTGCTGGCCCGCAGCGACTTCATCACGATCCACGCGCCGCTCACCGGCGACACCCGGCACCTGATCGGCGCCGCCGAGCTGGCCCGCACGAAGCCGGGCGTGCGGCTCATCAACTGCGCGCGCGGCGGCATCATCGACGAGACGGCGCTCGTGCAGGGGCTCACCACCGGGCACGTGGGCGGGGCTGCCGTCGACGTCTTCGAGCAGGAGCCGCCCCCGCCCGACCACCCGCTCCTGCGCTTCGAGCAGGTGGTGGTGACGCCGCACCTGGGCGCGGCCACCGACGAGGCCCAGGCCGCGGTGGCGCTGGCCATCGCCGACCAGGTGGCCGACGCCCTGGTGCGCGGCATCGTCGCCAACGCGGTGAACCTGCCGGCGATGGACGCCGAGACGCTGCGCGAGCAGGCGCCCTACGTGGCGCTGGCGGCGGCGATGGGCCGGTTCCTGGCCCAGATGGCCGAGGGGCGGATGGCCGAGGCGCGGCTGACCTACGCGGGCGACGTGGCGGCCCGCCCCACCGCGGCGCTCACGCTGGCCTTCCTGCGCGGTGTGCTCGGCACGATCCTGGCCGAGCACGTCACCGACGTGAACGCGATGCTCATCGCCAGGAGCCGCGGGCTCCGGGTGACGGAGACCTCCACGACCGGGAGCGCCGACTACGCCAGCCTGCTCACGGCCGAGCTGCGCACCGACCGGGGCGGGTCGTCGGTGGCCGGCACGCTGTTCCACCGCCGCGAGCCGCGCTTCGTGGCGATCGACGGCTTCTCGCTGGAGGCGGTGCCCCAGGGCTTCATGCTGGTCTTCGCCAACCAGGACGTGCCGGGCGTGGTCGGCCGCATCGGCACGCTGTGCGGGCGCCACGGCATCAACATCGCGGGCATGCAGCTCGGGCGCGAGCGCCGCGGCGGCCGCGCGGTGTCCATCCTCAACCTCGACGACCCCATGCCCCCGGCCGCGCTGGACGAGATCCGCGCGATGCCCGACATCGTCTTCGCCCGCCTCGTCCGGCTGTAGCCGCCGGCTGCCTCGCGCTCCTCCTCGCTCGCCTGACCAGCCACGCCGGGTCACCCGCCCTGGCGGCAGGGAGACCCCTCGTGGCGATCAACCTGCACCGTGACACCGGCGTTCGCCCGCCCCCGGTCGTATAATCGGCTCATCGTGTGCCCGAAGCGGGCACGCACGGTTTGAAAGGGGGATGCTGGAGACGGGCCCGATGACGGGTACCGCGCCAGAAGTCTACCAATGGTCGCGGAGAATCTCGAGCGGCTGGCCCGCGCACACGGCATCCGCCTCCTGCTTCAGTTTGGATCGACGGTGACGGGGCTGGTTCACGAGCGGAGCGACGTCGACCTGGCAGTGCTGCTGGAGCGTCCCGAGCTGTCACTGGACGCCCACGCCCGACTGGTTCACGATCTGCAGAGCCTGTTCCCCGAACGGCCGATCGATCTGACCGTGGTGAATCATGCGGACCCCTTGTTCCTCAAGCAGGTCGTGGAGCGGTGCCGGTTGCTGTACGGGACGGCGACGGAGCTGCGCCACCTGCAGCTGCTCGCCTTCAAGCGCTACCAGGACCACCGGAAATACCTGGATCTCGAGCGCCGTTTCGTTGCCGGCGTCCTGACCGGCGCGGCGCCCCGTGGTGATCGCGACGTCGTCACCCGCAAGCTCGCGATGATCCTGGATGACCTGCGCGCGGTCACACCGATCGCACAGAAGTCGCTGGACGACTATCTCGGCGGCGCAACGGACGAGATCCTCGCCGAGCGCTATCTGGAGCGGATGATCGGCCGCATGATCGATATCAACTACCACCTGATCACCGATGCCGGTCACGCCCCACCACGTGATTACTACGAATCGTTCACCCAGCTCGCGAAGCTGGGGATCATGCCGGCCGAATTCGCCTTGCAGATCGCCGCGTGCGCCGGGCTCCGGAACCGCCTCGTGCACGAGTACGACGAGATCGATCCGCGCCGGGTCCACGAGGGCCTGCAGGCCGCGGTGCGGGACATCCCCGAGCATCTCCGCCACGTATATCGGCGCCTGGAGGGCGGAGGCCCGTAGGCCGGGACCCCCGGAAGGGCCGTTCCCTCCCGATGCGATAGAATGGCCAGGTTGTGAAACCGGTCAGGCTCTTCGCCATCCGGCACGGCGACACGGACTTCGCGCGCGAGCGGCGCTTCGCGGGCAGCCGCGACGTGCCGCTCACCGCGCGGGGGCGGCAGCAGTGCGAGGCGGTGGCGCACGCGCTGGCGGGCACTTTCGTCACCGCCGTCTACGCGAGCCCGCAGGGGCGCGCCCGGGTTTCGGCCGAGCTGATCGCCGCCCCCCACAAGCTCGACGTGCGAGTGGAGCCCGACTTTCGCGAGATGGCCTTCGGGGAGTGGGAGGGCCTGACCCGGGCCGAGGTGGCGGTGCGCTTCCCGGAGGCGTTCGAGGCGTGGGCGGCGGCGCCCCACCTGGTCCAGGCGCCGGGCGGCGAGCGGCTCGACGAGGTGGCGGCCCGGGTGGCCCGGGGAGTGGCGGCGCTGTGCGAGGCCCACGCGGGCGGGACGGTGGTGCTGGTCTCGCACGCGATCGTCACCCGGCTCATCGTGCTGGCCGCGCTCGGGCTCGGCCCCGACCGGCTGTGGTCGGTCGACGCCTCGCCGGCCGGGATCACCGAGATCGAGTACCAGGACAACTGGGTCACCGTGCACCGGATGAACACGCTCATCCACCTCGATGCGCTGGCCGGAGAACCCTCGGTGGGTGTCGGGGCCCCCTCCGGCGCCGGCGAGGCGCCCGCGTGAGGCCGGTGCACACGCAGCTGCCCAAGGGCGCGCGCATCTACCTGCCCGACGAGGCGGCCCGCAAGCGGCACGTCGAGAGCCGGCTGTTCGACGTCTTCCGGCGCTGGGGCTACCGCGAGATCGTCACGCCGTCGTTCGAGTACGCCGACGTGCTGGCCACCGGCACCGACGTGGCGGTGCAGGAGAGCATGTTCAAGCTGGTCGACCGCGAGACGGGGCGCATGCTGGCGCTGCGCGCGGACATCACGCCGCAGATCGCCCGGATCGTGGCCACCCGCCTGCGGGAGGAGCCCAAGCCGCTGCGCCTGGCCTACGTCACCAACGTCTTCCGCTACGACGAGCCCCGGGTGTCGCACTACCGCGAGTTCTACCAGGCCGGCGTCGAGCTGCTCGGCCTGGAGAAACCCGAGGCCGAGGTCGAGATCCTGGCGATGGCCATCGAGGGGCTGGGCGCGCTCGGCCTCGAGCGCTTCCAGCTCGACCTCGGCCATCCCGACTTCTTCCGCGGCCTGCTGGAGGAGATCAAGGCCGACGCCGGCCGCCAGGCCGAGCTGCGGGAGGCGCTGGCCCGCAAGGACACGGGCGCGCTGGAGCGCGTGGTGGGCGAGATCGCGCCGCCCGCCCACGTGGGCGATGCGCTGTGCGCGCTGCCGGCGCTGTTCGGCCACGCCGAGGTGCTGGAGCAGGCGGCCGCCCACGCCCGCAACGAGCGGTCGGCGCGGGCGCTGGCCAACCTCGCCGAGGTCCACCGGCTGCTGACGATCTACGGGCTGGCCGACCGCGTGCTGATCGACCTCGGCGAGGTGCGGGGGTTCGACTACTACTCGGGCACCTGCTTCGAAGCCTACGTGGCGGGGTTCGGGGCCTCGGTGGCCGGCGGCGGGCGCTACGATCACATGCTCGGCCGGTTCGGGTTCGACTGCCCGGCCGTCGGCTTCGCCTTCGACGTCGCCCGCGTGCTGGCGGTGATGGAGGCGCAGGGGGTGGACGTGGCCCTGCCGGGGCCCGACTTCTTCATCATCGACTTCACACGCGAGAAGACCGCCGCCCTGTCGCTGGCCCGCCGCCTGCGGGACCGCGGGGCCTCGGTCGCGCGCGACATCATCAGCCGGGGGCTCGAGGAGTCGATCGCCTACGCGCGCGCCCAGCGGGTGCGCCACGTGCTGGTCGTCGGCAGCCCCCGCACGGGGCCGGAGCATCTCCTGGCGCTGGACCTGACGGGCGGCGGGGAGCGTACGCTATCCGTGCGCGAGGTGTTGGATCACCCGGAGCGGCACTTCGGGCCGGGGGAGTCCGAGGGGGGCGTAGCCCCCTTCGCTTGAAGAGTGGAGGAGGGCAGTCATGCCTAACATCGTGGTGGTGGGAGCGCAGTGGGGCGACGAGGGCAAGGGCAAGGTCGTCGACGTCATCACGCCGCACGTCAACGTCGTCGTGCGCTTCCAGGGCGGCAACAACGCCGGCCACACGGTGGTGGTCGGCCGCGAGAAGTACGTGCTGCACACGATCCCGTCGGGGATCCTGCACAACGGCTGCCGGTGCGTCATCGGCTGCGGCGTGGTGGTCGATCCCGGCTCGCTCATCGAGGAGATGGAGTCGCTCGTGCAACGCGGCGTCACCCTGGACGGCAACCTCTACATCTCCAAGAACGCGCACCTGATCATGCCCTACCACCCGGCGCTCGACCGGGCGTCGGAGGCCAAGCGGGGCGCCCGCCGCATCGGCACCACCGGCAAGGGCGTGGGGCCGGCCTACGTCGACAAGGCTGCCCGGGTCGGCATCCGCATGGCCGACCTGCTCGACGAGCGGCTGTTCCGGGAGAAGCTGGAGTTCAACCTGGCCCACAAGAACCGGCTGCTGCGCGAGTTCTACGACGCCGAGACGTTCGGGGTCGAGGCGATCCTCAACCAGTACCTGCGCTACGTGGGCTGGTTGGCGCCGTACATCACGGACACCGCGCTGCTGCTCTCCCGCTGGATCGACAGCGGCTACTCGGTGCTGTTCGAGGGCGCCCAGGCGACGATGCTCGACATCGACCACGGCACGTACCCCTACATCACGTCGTCGTCCACGACGGCCGGCGGCGCCGCCACCGGCACCGGGGTGCCGCCCACGAAGATCCACGGGGTGCTCGGCGTGGCCAAGGCCTACTCCACGCGCGTGGGGGGCGGGCCGTTCCCCACCGAGATGAAGGGCAAGCTGGCCGAGCAGATCCGGGCCCGCGGCAACGAGTACGGCTCGACCACCGGCCGGCCCCGCCGCTGCGGCTGGTTCGACGGCGTCGTGCTGCGCTACGCCACGCGGATCAACGGCTTCGACACGGTGGCGCTGACCAAGCTCGACGTCCTCGACCAGTGCGAGACGGTGAAGGTCTGCACCGGCTACCGCTGGCGGGGGGACGTCATCACCGACTTCCCCGAGGAAGAGACCGCGATGGCCGAGCTGGAGCCGGTCTACGAGGAGATCTCGGGGTGGATGAGCTCCACGGTCGGCGCCAAGAACGAGGCGGATCTGCCGGCCAAGGCGCGCCGCTATCTCGAGCGGCTCGAGGAGCTGATCGGCGTGCCCTTCTGCATGATCTCCACGGGGCCGCAGCGCGACGAGACCATCGTCTGCGAGGACTCGCCGCTCTCGCGCTGGTTCCCGTCGGTGCGCTCGAGCTTGCTGTAGCAGGGACAGGAGAGCGTCTATCAACGCTACGCGATCGTGAACGGGCGACGCTCGTATTGACAGGCAGTCAACACACCGACTCGAGTCGCCCTGTGAGCTCAAGGTCTTTCGCGTTGGCCTTGATCTTCCTGGTTGGGACTTTGACGCTCCCGCCTGTCTCCAAGCCGGACGCGCAGGCTCTCGCAGTCCTCACGGCCGTCGCGAAGGTGCTCAGTGACGCAGC
>DASWJN010000313.1:0-24843 GCA_036397135.1 Candidatus Methylomirabilota bacterium | reverse complement strand
CGTGATGTGCCCCGCGTTCCCATCCTTCACGTCCCGGCTCGTCGTGCTCCACTGAAAGTTGCTGTTGAACCGGATCCCATATGGCGGGTCGATGTAGATGCACTGGACCTTCCCGCGCAGTCCCTCGCGCTCCGCCAGGCTGGCCATCACCTGGAGGGAGTCGCCCAAGATCATGCGGTTCGACCAGTTCTGGTCGTGCTGGTAGAACTCGGTCTTGTCCACGCCCTGGGGGATGCCGTTGAAGTCGGCGAAGAGGTCGGGGGTCTCGTCGCCGGCCTCGTGGCGGCGCTCGCGCGTCTGGCGCAGCAGGTCGTCGATGAGGGCCTTGGGGTGGACCTTCTCCTGGATGTAGAGGGGCGGGGCCTGGACGACCAGGTCGCTCCAGTCCTGCCGGTCCTTGCCGCGCCAGACGAGCTGCGGGTCGAGGTCGCGGTTGCGGCGCTCGTAGGCGACGCGCAGGGGCTGCTCCGCTTCCTTCTGAATGACCGACTGGTACTCGGCCGTGGGGATGTTCCGGCGCTTCGCCTCCTCGTGGCGATGGGCCTCGATGCTCTTGCCGGCCGGCGCCTTGCCTTTCCTTGCCATCAGCTCTACCTCGCCAGGGGATGGAGCACGTCGATCGCGTAGCGGACGTCCAGCCGCTCCCCACGCCAGCCGGGCGTCGCGGTGTGTGCGTCCAGCGCGAGTCCCTCGGCCTCGTTCCGCGCTCGGATGGCCTGCACCGGATCGCCCCGCACGCCAGCGGCAAGGGGTACCTCGGGGATCGGCCAGCCATTGGGCCGTCGGAACTGCAGCTCGCCGTCCGGCTGGCGCTCGACCTGGTAACCCTCCTCGTGGACCGCGCGATGGTGGCGGCGACACAGCAGGGCCAGGTTCGAGAGCGTCGTCGGGCCGCCCTGGGCCCAGTGACGGATGTGATGGCCCTGCCCGAACCGTACGCCGCAGCCCGGGAAGCGACAGCCGCGGTCCCGATGCTGGAGCGCTCGCCGTAGCGCCGGCGGAATCGTGCGGGTCCGGGCGCCGATCTCCAGCAGGCGCCCGTCGGAGTCGTGGCGCATGACCACCCGGCCGGCGTCGCAGGCCAGGCGCTGGGACGTTTCCGCGGAAACGCGCACGCCGTCTTCGAGCACCGACTGGCCGGGCAGGTCGGGGTCCGCCAGCACCGGGGCATCGACGTGGACGACGACCTGGTAGCGCTCCCCGGGCGCGCCGGGATCGATGCCGTGGTGCAGGGCGGTCTCGGCGAGCAGCGCCAGCGCGTCGGCCTGCTGCTGCTCCATCGTCGGCGTTTCCGCGGAAACGTCCGCCGGGCCGGCCTCCGCCTGCTCCACGCGAGCGCGCTGGTACAGGGCCTCGCGCGCGGCGGCCAGCGCCTTCACGAGCAGGGCCCCGACCTCGGGAGCCAGGCGGCCTCGGACGGTGACGGTGCCGTCTTCATCCTGATACACGTGCAGCGCGCGGCCGGCGTGCTGGCGGGCCGCGTCGAGGGCCTCGGCCTTGCGGTCCATCCGGCGCCAGCCCCGCACGATACGCTCGACGTGCTCGGCGGTGCCCGCGCGGCCGATCGCCAGCAGGCGCTCTTCGGATTCCGGTGTCGCCACGCGTGTGAGGAGCCCGGACCTTGGCGTAGGACAGTTCGCCCTGGGCGAGCGCCTGGGCCAGCCGCGGCAGGCTGCCGAGCGCACGCGCGACGCGCACCTTCTCCCGGGCGGCGCCGAGGTCGAGTGACACACGCCAGGACAGCCACTCCGCGCAGGAGCGGAACCCGTTGTTCCAGCCGCCCTTGGCGTCGAACCCGCGGATGAGGTCGAGCAGGCGGGCGGTGGCCGCGTCCAGGTGAGCGGACAGCTCGGCGATCTCGTCGCCCAGGCGATCCACCTCGGCGATAGACCCCGCGGGGGCGAGCATGTCAGTAACGGACGCTTCCGTGCTGGGAACGTCGAGCGCGCAGATGTCCATGAGCGAGTCCCCCTTCTGGTGGGGCGACTCTATACCCGGGTTTTGCACCCTCCGGCGAGGCGCGTTGACGCATGATGGGGAGGCGATCCGCGTTTTTCGCGAGGGCGAAGCCGAAGCGGCGTCCACGGGGCGCGGAGACGCGCTGGAGCGGCATCCGAGCGGCGCCGGCGACGTGCGGCGACTGCGCACGCAGAACGCTGTCAAGCGGAAACTGCCGGCGACGCGCCGGCGAGCATCGCGTTGAACTCGCTCTCCACCTTGGCCTTGAAGTCGGCGTCGATCTGGTAGATCTCGGTCAGCTCGGCGAAGGCCCAGCGGCCCAGCGTGCGGAGGTTGTTGACGGCGGGCACCCAGTAGGTGTCCGTCGTGGCCTTCTTCTCCTTGGCGTCCTCGCGACGGTAGCCCTTGATCTCGACCACCAGGTGACACTCATCGACTGAGAGACCGCCGAGGAGGAATACGCGATGCCCGCACCGCTGTCGCCCGAGGCCAAGGCGCTCGTCGACCGCCCGAACTTCGCGCACCTCGCCACGCTGATGGCGGACGGGTCGCCGCAGAGCGTGCCCGTCTGGGTGGGGCGCGAGGGGGATCGGTTGCTCGTGTGCACGAGCGAGGGGTCGCTGAAGGGGCGCAATACGCGCCGCGATCCCCGGGTCGCCCTGTCGATCGTGGATTTCCACAATCCGTACGAGGAGGTGCAGCTCCGGGGGCGCGTGGTGGAGCGCCGTCCCGACCCCGACCTCGCGATCATGGATCCGGTATCGTACAAGTACACTGGCAAGCCGTTCCCGATGCGAGGCCCTGAGGGCCGCGTGGCGCTGGTGATCGAGGTCGACAAGGTGCGCTACACCAAGCTGCCCTTCGCCCACACGCCCCCCCGGCAGTAGCGCGACGTCGGCCGGTCGAGCGGTCGCCCGCGGGTGATGTCGTGGGTGATGTCGTTGACCGTGGCCCTCATCCGCCCTACCGTCCCGGCATGGACCGTCGCCGGTTCCTGCTGATCGTGCTGGCGAGCCCACTGGCCCTCCCCCTCGTCGCAAACGCGCAGGAGACCGGCACGCTGTGGCGGATCGGGTATCTGGACGAGGGATCGGCCGCCCGGAGTGGACCGTACCTGGACGCCTTCCGGCAAAAGCTTCGCGATCTCGGCTGGATCGAGGGCCGGGACATCGCCATCGAGTACCGATGGGCGGAGGGCAGGCTGAGGCGGCTCATCGATTTGGCAGCCGAGCTGGTCCGGCTCGACGTGGACGTGATCGTGAGTCCGGGAACGCCGGGGCCCATGGCGGCCAGGCATGTCACGCGGACGACCCCGATCGTCATGATGGGGACCGACGATCCGGTGGCCAGTGGGCTCGCGGCCAGCCTGACTCGGCCGGGCGGGAACGTGACCGGGCTCAGCCTCATGGCCCCGGAGCTGGGTGGCAAGCAGCTGCAGCTGCTCGATCAGATGGTGGCGGGGTTGGCGCGCGTCGGCGTGCTCTGGAATTCGCACGCCCTCTATCCCAGGCTCGTGGTGAGAGAAATCCAGGCGGCGGCCCCGCCTCTGGGGATACAGCTCGAGAGTCTCGAGCTGCGGGGCCCCGAGGACTTCGAGCGGGCCTTCGAGGCCGCCATGCTGAAGCAGGTCGGAGCTCTCATCACGGTCGAGGACCCGCTCGTCGTGCGGCACCGGGCACGGATCGTGGACTTCGCGGCGCAGAGTCGGCTTCCGGCCATCTACGGCCTCAGGGAGTTCGTGGATGCCGGGGGCCTCCTGATGTACGGCGCCGACCGGCGGGATCTGTTCCGGCGCTCGGCCATCCACGTCGACAGGATTCTCAAGGGCGCCAAGCCGGCCGACCTTGCGATCGAGCCGCCCGCGAAGTTCGAGCTCGTGGTCAACCTCAAGACCGCCAGGGCGCACGGGTTGACGATTCCGCCTTCGCTGCTGGCGCGGGCGGATCAGCTGATCGAGTGAGTCCGACGCCGAGGTGTATTCCAGCCGTGGCATTGACCTCGATTTGTGAACGGCATCGGCGGCGATTCGCGTCCTCATCCGCACGCTCGAAGCCGAGGGGCGGCTGTGAAGGTTCGCGGCGTGCGGGTCAACAACCGCCGGAGGGCCTTCGAGGTCAGGTGGCGGACCCCGTTGTCCGCGGGTTCGTCGACAAGGACATCGGCTCGGAGGGGTTCGGGTTCGTGCTGCGGTCGGGTCGCGAGGGCACCGGGCCATCTGCGCGACCAGCTGGTCTATGCGCTGACGCTGGAGGCCCAGAAGCGCGTGTCGGCCAGCCCGCTGAGCCGCCGGGAACTGATCCGGCGACTCGGCACCTCGGCGACGCAGTTCTACCGGCTCCTGGACCAGACGAACTACCGCAAGTCGGTCGATCAGCTGCTGTCGCTGCTCCAGATCCTGGACTGCGAGGTGACGCTGGTCGTCCGTCCGAAGACGGCGTAGGTGTTCAGCGGGCGTGCGCCAGGCGGCGCGCGGCGTTGGCGCGCGCCCGGGCGCGCTCGTCGGTCTTGCGGGCCCGGATGGCGGCGATCCGCTCGGCCAGCGGCACCTCGAGCCGTTCGGCCGTGCGCGCCGTGTAGTCGAAGCTCGCCACGGTCAGCCGCGGCATCCGCGTGCCGACCGCGCGCTCGATGTTGCGCAGGTCCGCCTCCTCCGCCGAGGACACGAACGTGACGGCGTCCCCGACCTCGCCGGCCCGCGCGGTGCGGCCCACCCGGTGGATGTAGTCCTCCGGCGCCGCCGGCACGTCGAAGTTCACGACGTGGCTGAGCCCGGTGACGTCGATGCCGCGCGCGGCGACGTCGGTGGCCACGAGCACCCGGGTCTTGCCCGCCTTGAACGCCGCCAGCGCCTGCGTCCGCTGCGCCTGGCTCCGGTTGCCGTGGATGCGGTCGGCGCTGACGCCCCGGCGCAGCAGCCCATCGGCCAGCCGGTTCGCCCGGTGCTTGGTGCGAGTGAACACGAGCATGTTGCGGACCCGGGGCTGGCGCAGCAGCTCGACCAGGAGCGGCAGCTTGAGCTCGGGACTCACCGGGTAGACGGCGTGGCTGATCCCGACGGCCGGCGCCGCCGGGCGCTCGACGTCGATCCGCGCCGGGTCCCGCAGCATCTCGCGGGCGAGCGCCGTGATCTCGGGCGGCAGGGTGGCCGAGAACAGCAGGGTCTGCCGCCGGCCGCCCGGCAGCGCTTCGAGGATGCGCCGGATGTCCGGCAAGAATCCCATGTCGAGCATGCGGTCGGCCTCGTCGAGCACGAGCACCTCGATGCCCGTGAGCCGCGCGTACGGCCGCCCCAGGTGATCCAGGAGCCGTCCCGGGGTGGCGACCATGATGTCCACGCCCCGCCGGATCGCCGACTCCTGGGGCTCCATGCCGACGCCGCCGTAGACCGCGACGCCCGTCACGGGCGTGAAGCGTCCGAGCTCACGGCGGTGCTGGTCGATCTGGGCTGCCAGCTCGCGGGTGGGGGCGAGCACGAGGGCGCGGGTGACGCCGCGGGGCTTGCCGTGCAGCGCCTGGAGGATCGGCAGCAGGAACGCGGCGGTTTTGCCGCTGCCCGTCATCGCGCAGGCGAGGACGTCGCGGCCTGCGCAGGCCGGCGGGATGGCCTTGGTCTGGATGGGAGTCGGCTCGCTGAAGCCCAGTGCGTGGAGGCCCCGGAGCAGGTCGGCGTGCAGGTCGAACGTTGCGAACGACATCGGTTGAATTCCTCAGGGCGCGCGGGGGCGCCCGGTCAGTCTTCCGCCATCGAGTTACACGCCCCACGATGCGGAAGCAGGCCGGGGAAACGCGGTCTGAGCAGGACGAACGGCTCGCAGGTGAACCGACGATCGAACCAGACGCGAGCAGTATACCCTTCGTGACGCCGCGCAGCACGTAAGAGTTTCTGCGCCACGGTGTCGATCCCGGACCAGCCCGTTCGACCATCCAGCAAAGGGTGCCTGGCCGGCATCCGATCCGGCCTTGACGGAGGCATGCGTGAAGACGAACCGTTCCCGCAAGATGTTCGTGAACCTGCCCGTCCGCGACCTGAGGCGCTCGGTCGAGTTCTTCACCAAGCTGGGCTTCGAGTTCGACCCGAAGTTCACCGATGAGCAGGCGACCTGCATGATCGTGAGCGAGGAGGCCTTCGTCATGCTCCTCGTGGAGAAGCGGTTCCAGGACTTCGCCCGGCGGCCGATCTGCGACGCCAGCCGGAGCACCGAGGGCATCTTCGCGCTCACGGCCGGCAGCCGCGCCGAGGTCGACGAGCTGGTGAACGCCGCGCTCGCGGCCGGCGGCACGCGCGCGGCCGACCCGATGGACCTGGGTTTCATGTACGGCTGGAGCTTCTACGACCCCGACGGCCACCACTGGGAGGTCTTCTACATGGACCCGGCCTCGCTGGCGCGGTAGGCGTTCCGCGAGATGGACGGGCGCCTCGCCCTCGACACGTACGTCGTGCAGGCCGGTCGCGTGGCCGTCGGCGACCCCGTGGAGCTGCTTTGACGTGACCCGGAGTCGGGGCACAATCGTCCCGGCATGAAGCGCATCGGTGTTCTGGGCGGCATGAGCCCGCAGGCCACGATGGACTTCGAAGCGCGCGTGCACCGGCTCTCGCAGCAGCTCGTGCCGCAGCACTGGAACGCGGGCTACCCGCCCATGGTCGTCTGGTATCACCGCCGCCTGCCCGTGCGCGTCGGCGAGGACGGCCGGCCGCTCGTGCCGATGGAGGTCGATCCGCAGCTCGTGGACGCCGCCGCGTGGCTGGGCAAGGGCGTCGACTTTCTCGTCATCCCGTGCAATGCCGCCCACACCGGGCTGGCCGCGATCCGCAACGCCGCGGGATGCCCGGTCGTCAGCATGATCGACGTCGCGGTGGATGAGGTGGCGCGGCGTGGCTGGCCGCGCGTCGGCGTGCTCGGCTTCAACAGCGCCCCCCCGCTCTACGTCGATGCGCTGCGCCGGCGCGGCATCCACTGCGAGACGATCGACGCCGCCGCCCAGGCACGCCTCGATGCCGCGATCCGGGCCGTGATGGAAGGGCGCGACGGCGCGGTGGAGGCCGCGGCGGCCGGGGCCGCCGTCGACGTGCTGCGCGCGGGGCCCGGGGCGGGCGTGGTGCTCGGTTGCACGGAGATCCCGCTGCTCCTGGGCGGAGAGGCCGAGGCCGGGGACCTCGTCAACCCGGCGGCGCTCCTCGCCGAGGCCGCCGTGCGGCTGGCCGTCGCCGACGAGCCCCGGCCGTAGGGCCGTGGTCGCTCAGGCGATCGCCAGGCCACGCGCTGTACGGCATGGCGATGTCGAAGCATCCGCGATGCCGGCCAGCGTGCGGTCAGCCCGGGATGCCGGCCGTGACCGTGATCTCGATCAGGAGCTCCGGCGTGTTCAGCGACGCCACCGTGACCGTGGTCCGGGCAGGCTTGTCGCGCGGGAAATACTTCGCGTACTCCTCGTTGTAGGCGGCCAGGTCCTCGCGCCGAATCAGGTACGTCGTCGCGGTCAGCACGCTGTCGAGCGAGGTGCCGGCGGCCTCGAGCACCACCTTGATGCGCTCCAGGGTGTTGCGCGTCTGCTCGCGAATGTCCTTGCCCAGCTCTCCGGTCTTCGGGTGCCGGCCGGTCTGGCCGGCCACGAACAGCAGGTTGCCGAACCGCGTGGCCGGAGACAGGTTGGGGTTCGCTGCGGCCAGCTCCGCCGTGACGATCTCTTTCCTGGGCATGTCGCCTCCCCGGCGCCCGGCTTACAATCCAGGCGCCCAGTCGATGGCAACCATACCTCACGGCCTCCCGGCGCGACAGCGCCTCGCGGCGGACGTCGAGATCCTCCGCCGCGTGCCGTACTTCCGCTCGCTGCCCGCGGCGGCGCTGCGGGAGCTGGCGCGGGACTGCGCGTCCCGGGCGCTGGCCGCCGGGGAGACGCTGTTCGAGGAGGGCGCGCCGTGCACGCGGCTGTTCATCATCGCGGCCGGACGGGTCGAGGTCCGCCAGACGTCGCTGCGCGGGCGCGAGCAGGTGTTCCACACCGAGCAGCCGGGGGCGGCGCTCGGGGAGGCGCCGCTCTTCGACCGGGGCGGGTACATCGCCTCGGCCGTGGCCGTCGAGGCCAGCCGCGTGCTGTCCCTGCCCCGGGCCCGGCTGATCGCGCTCTGCCGGACGCATCCCGCCGTCGCCCTCGGCATCGTCGAGACGCTCGCCCGGCGCGTGCGCCGGTTCGCCGACCTCGTCGGCGACCTCGCGTTCCGTCCGGTCCCCGAGCGGCTGGCGCGCTACCTGGTCGCGACGGCCGGAGCGCGCCCGCTGACGCCGGGCCTCGAGGTCGACCTGCAGCTCACGCAGGCGCAGCTCGCCGCCCGGCTCGGCACGGTCCGCGAGCTGGTAGCCCGCGCCCTGGCGCAGCTGGACCAGGCCGGCGTCGTCAGCCGCGCGGGCGCCCGCGTCGTCGTGCGCGATCCGGGCCGGCTGCGCGCGCTCGCCGAGGGCGGCGGCGAGTGACGTAAGTCATAGACCGAGCCCGGCCGGGCTCCCCATACTGTCGACATCGATCGATTCGACAGGAGGTCATCATGCGGAGAGTCCTCGTCATCGCGCTCGGCGTCCTCGCGGGCGCCCTGCTCCTCGATCACACGGTCCGTGCCCAGAGCCCTCACCCGCCGCAGTCCGCGATGCCGGGCGGCACGATGCACCACCACCATCGGCAGATGGGCGCGGCCGGCGCCGGGCAGCCCGCCCAGGCCGGGCAGGACGCCTTCGGCGCGATCGCCGAGATCGTCGGCCTGCTCGACGCCGATCCGGGGACCGACTGGAGCCGGGTCGACCTGGAGCGCCTGCGCCAGCACCTGATCGACATGAACGAGGTCGTCCTGCGCTCGACCGTGAAGCAGGCGGCGGTGCCCGGCGGGCTGGCGATGGAGGTCACCGGGACGGGACGGACGGAGCGCGCGATCCTCGCGATGGTGGTCCCGCACGCCGCCGAGCTCGACCGCATGCCGGCATACGAGGCGAAGACCGAGACGATCCCCGGCGGCGTGCGCCTGACGGTCACGGCCACGAATCCGGGCGATGGCAAGGCCGTCGCGCGCCTGCGCGGCCTGGGCTTCGTGGGGCTGCTGGCCGAGGGCGGCCACCATCAGCCGCACCACCTCGCGATGGCCAGGGGCGACAGGCTGCACGCGCACTGACGCCGCAGCTGCGGGGCTGTCGTCTCCGTCACCGGCTCGGCATACAATCCCAGGCACCTTGCCTCGACAAAGGAGATGCCGATGCCCCAGGTGACGTTGCCGCCGTGGATCCAGCCGTTGCAAGCGCGTGACCCGGAGTTCGTCGACTCCTACATGGCCCAGCGCGAGCGCATCTTGAAGGACGGGGCCATCCCGGCCAAGTACAAGCACCTCATGACCATGCTGGTCGACGCGCTCCAGTCCCACCCCGACGGGGTGGCGAACATCGCCAACCGCGCCCGCGCCGCCGGCGCCTCGGAAGCGGAGATCCAGGAGACGGTGGAGGTCACGTACCTGTTCGGCGGGACCCCGGCCCTGGTGACGGCCATGAACGCGTTCCGGGCTTCGTGACGGATTCCAGTATGGCTCCTCACCTCACCGCGTGGCCTTGACGAAGGCGACGTGGCGACCGTCGTGGGACAGGGCCGGCTGGCCGCAGCGCACGCCGTCGCAGCGGCTCACGTTCACGGGGTCGCCTCCACGCGTGACATAGACGTCCGTCCACTCGACGGCGCCGGCCAGACCCTGCGTGGTCTCCGCCTTCACGTAGACCGTCGTGCCGCCGTACACCCGTTCCCAGTCCTTGACGTGGGCGATCATCGCCCGGTGCTCGCGCGAGGCGCGGTCGTGTGGCACCGGGGTCACCTGCCCCGAGGCCAGGGCGACGAGGCCGAGCCAGGGCAGCCCCCCGGCGTCCTCGAAGAGCGCCAGGACCTCGTGCGGGCGGTCGCGACTGAGGCCCACGAGCTTCGAGGGCCGGACCAGGGCGTGAAGCGCCCTGGCGTCGCCGCCGGTCGCCGGGACCTCCACCAGCACACTCCGCCTCAGGGCCAGGAGCGTGCGGTCCCCGGGAGCGAACACCGGCGACCGGTAACCGCCGTCCCGGGTGAGGCGGACCTGCGTGCGCTCCCCGGGGCCGGCCATCCAGACGTCCCCGTCCTCCAACTCGTCGCCCGGCCCTCTGAGCGCGCTGGGCGTGGCCGAGATGCCCGCCACCTCGAGCAGGACCTGCAGGAAGGGTCGTCGCTGGGCGGAGGCGTCGAGCGCGGTCAGCAGCACGAGCGCCACGACCGCCGCCAGCGCGCGAGGCGCGCGGGTCATCGCGGCGGCGCCCCGGCCGCCGCCGGGGCCGGCGGCCGCGCGAACAGCACGCGGAGGATCGGGTCGTACCCCGTGATCTCGATCCGGCTCACGTCCTTGCGGGGTACGGTGAGCAGCGTGCGGCGGTCGCCGCCGCCCGTCCGGTCCCTGACGAGATAGGTGACGCCGTCCTTGCCCTCCCACGCCAGCCAGATCTCCTCGCCCCGCGGGGCCGGGTCGGGCCCGCCGGGGCTGGCGACCCTGGGCAGAGCGGTCGCGGTGATCAGGAACCCGTAATTGACCGGCAGCAAGAGGAACTGGACCGCCGCGACGGCGACGAGCAGCTGCCACAGCGGTCGGGCCACCCCCGTGAGGGGGCCTCGCGCCCCGACGAACACAGCGACGGCGACCGTCAGGACGGTGGCGGTCACCAGTCCCGTGAAGTACAGCGAGCGCAGGCCCTCGTTCTCCGTCAGGAGCAGCCGCCCGAGCCAGCCGTGGGGCGGCAAATCCCGGGCCACGAGCAGGTTCGAGTAGATGAACGGCTGGCGCATGACGAGCTGGATCATGACGACCGCGAACGCGATGCCGGCGAGGCTGAGCCGGACAGGCGAGGCTCCCCAGGGAGCGAGCCGCCCGCACGCCCATGCCGCCGCCCTCGCCCGGAGACGGGCGGGCAGGAGCCGGGACGGCAGCCAGACGCCCGTGCCGAGGGCCAGGGCGAGCAGCAGCAGGATCGGGAGCGCGGAGACCAGGTACACGGCGAACTTCGCGCCCTCGTAGAAGTAGCGCTCGTCGAGCACGGCGAGGTCGGTGCCGACGCCGAGGAACGTGAGCCGGAACCGGAGGGCGAGGTACCCGAGCAGGTAGAGGGCGAAGCTGCCGAGCGCCGCGTACGAGGGCCAGGCGCCCCCCAGGCCCTTGAGCCGGGCGCCGAGATCCAGACGCTACCTTCCGATCATCGAGAAGGCCGCCCAGTAGTACGGATGGGCGTAGTCCCGGTGCTGCTTGACCGCCCGCAGGGCGAGGCGGGCCGCCTCGCCGAACGGCCGGGATTGCGCCTCCCGGTAGAACGTCGTCATCCACAGCTCGGTGGATTTCGAGTCGACCTTCCACGAGGACAGCACGAGCGTGTTGGCGCCGGCGTACAGCAGCGCCCGGAGCATGCCGAGGATCTCGTTGGCGTGCGTCGCCTCCGTCCGTCCGGTCTCGCAGGCGCTCAGCACGAGGAGGGTGACCCGGTCGAGCGGCAGCCCGAACATCTCCGCCGCCGTGAGCTGCCCGTCGTTCCGGGCGTCGCGACCGAGCTTGAGGTGCGACAGGAGGGGCTCGCGGGGACTGAAGACCCCGTGGACGGAGAGGTGGAGCAGGGCGTGCTGCCCCGCCCAGCCCCTGACGTCCGTCTCGCGCGCGAGGACGTCGGTCACGACCTTACTACGGCCGGGATAGAGCCGGCCGAGAGCCTCGACCTCGGCCACGGCGTGCGGAAGGTCGGGATCGGCCACCGCCAGCAGCGTCGCGCCCGCGATGGGGCGGGCCTTCCGAGAGGCCATCAGCACGGTGGCGCTCGGCGCGTAGGAGAGCTGCATCCGCTCGCCCAGGTAGCTGCCGTCCTCGGGATTCTGCAGCGCCTGGAACGGCAAGTAGTGGAGATCCTCGTGCGGCACGATCACCAGGTGATCCGTCTTCATCCAGCGCCGGACCGGCTCGACGAGGAAGAGGAACAGCTCGCGCGCGACCTCGGCGTCGAAAGCCTCCTTCGGATCGGTCAGTCCCTTCCGCAGCCGAGAGATCTTGGCGATCAGCTCCGAGCGCGGCAGGAACACCGAGCGCACGGTGACGGCGTCCCCGCCGATCAGCCAGACGACGATCGCGCTCTCCTGGACCAGATAGTAGAGGATCTCGTAGCGGTCGTCCCGCGCCGATTGCTGCACGCGTGTGAGCGGGGCCGGCTGGGACACGAGGAGCCCCTGCATCCGGGGGGACTCCGTCTCGACCCGGCCGACCACGGCGCGTCGCTCGTCCTCGAGCCGGCGGATCTCCGCCTCCGCGGCGGCGATCCGGTCGGCGTATCGCTCGCGGTCGGGGCGACTGCGGTGCTCGAACAGCTCCTTCTGGAGGACCGCGATGCGGCTGCGCAGGTTCAGGGTCTCCCCGTACACCGCCCGCTCCTGGGCGCTCGACAACTCGATCGGCCGGCTCGCAATCAGGTCGGCGAGCGCGCGTGAGCGCGATCGCTCCAGGAGGTCGAAGGCCTCGGCGTGACGGCGCCGCTCGAGCAGGTGAAGCACGGGCCAGTAGTAGATCTCGATCCGGTTCTCGAGGAAACTGCCGCGGCTCTGCTCGTCCCGGAGGTTGCGCCGGTCGGCCTCCAGCAGCTCGACGGCCTTCAAGTAGGCGGCGAGCGCCCGGTCGTGCTCGCCCTGCATATCGTGCAGCAGCGCCTGCACGTAGGCGCCTCGGGCGTCGCCGGTCGAGCCGCCGATCCCCGCCTGCTGCGCCAGCGCCAGGAGCCCGGCCGGCGCGCCCTGACCGCCGGCCAGGAACCGGTCCTGCACGAGCACGTCCCCGGCCTTCCGGGGCCTGAAGATGCCCGCCTGGAGCAGCTGGGCGTGGCTGCGCTCTTGCGCCTGGATCAGCTGCCTCCGCAGATCCAGCCGCTGCAGGAATCCGCGCGTCTGCTGGGCCAGGCCCGACCAGCCCAGCTCCTGGGCGACGGCGAGCGCGCGCTCGTAGTCCTTCCGGGACAGGTCCAGCGCTTCGAAGCACGGCCTGAACGTCCGCTGGTAATCGCACCGCTCGGCGAGCTTCTGGTAGACCTCGGCCCGGTCCAGGTACCCGTAAAAGAGCAGCGTCCGGTCCCGGAGGCTCTCGGCCAGCAGCAGGCTGCGGTTGAGGGTGTCGGCGCCGCCGATCAGGTCGCCCTGCGCGACCTGGATCGCGCCCTTGAAGCTGAGCGCCTCGAACAGGAACGCCGGATCGGCGATCGAGGCGCTCACCCGCTCGGCCGGGTGCAGCAGCGCGAGCGCCGCCCCCAGGTTGCGCCGGCCCAGGTACTCCACCTTCATCTGGCCCATGAGCGCCTTCGCGAGGTGGGATGGATGATCGGCCCGGCGCGCGAGCTTCTCGGCCTCCCGGTAGAGCTTCATCGCCGGGTCCCACTGGTCCTGCAGGCGCCGGGCGTCGCCGAGCTTCAGCACGCTGAGCGCTGCCCCGGCGACGTCCCCGCGCCCGAGGAGACCGCGATAGCTGGCCACCAGCTCGGTCTCGGCCTCACGGAGGTCCGGGCGCCGCGCCGTCCGGTCTCCGGTCCGCCGGAAGTGGTCGACGAAGCCGTCGATCCGCTGGATCGCCCGGCGCTGGAGCGCGAGCGGGGCGTCGGCCGGCTGGCCGGCGGCGATCAATGGCGAGCAGCACAAGAGCAGCGAGACGATGAAGGTCTTGATGGCCGACCTCCTTCCGGCGCCGCGGTGATCGGCATCATAACCTACTATCGGTTTCGTGATATCGTTCCGCGCCAAAGGAGGGTCTCATGGAACTGGAGCGCCGCGACTTCCTCAAGCTCACCGGTGCCCTCACCTTCACCATCGCGGCCGGCGGCTGCGCGACCGCCGACCCCACCGGAGCGCCCGCCACGGCCAAGGCCGCCGCGGGGAAGGTGGAAGTGCACTGGCTCGGGCAGGCCGCGACCAAGCTGACGTCTACGACCGGCAAGGTCATCGTCATCGACCCGTTCCTGACGAACAACCCCAAGACGCCCCAGCAGTACAAGAATCTCGACGCGCTCGGCAAGGTGGACATCATCCTCGTCACCCACGGCCACGGCGACCACATCGGCGACGTGCGGACGCTGGCCGAGCGCACCGGCGCCACCGTGCTCGGTCCCGCCGGCCTCGTCGCCACCATGGTGGATCTCGGCTGGGTGAAGCCGGACAAGGCCGTACGCTTCGGCAAGGGCGGCCGCGTGAACCCGATGGGTCCCCAGATCACCATCACCCAGGTGCGCGCCGAGCACTCGTCCGAGGTCACCGTCACCGACCCGGCGACGAAGAAATCGACGACCTATCCCGGCGGCGAGCCGTGCGGCTTCATCGTCGAGTTCGAGAACGGCTTCAAGCTCTACCACATGGGCGACACCGGGATCTTCGGTGACATGCGGCTCATCGGCGACTACTACAGGCCCGACCTGGTCATGATCCCGATCGGCGGCCACTTCGTCATGGACCCGCGCGACGCCGCCTACGTGACGAACCGGATGCTCAAGCCGAAGTTCGCGATCCCGTTCCACTACGGCACCTTCCCGGTCCTCAAGGGCACGCCGCAGGAGTACCAGCAGCACCTCGGGCAGACGTCGACCCAGATGTTCCCGATCAGCCCGGGGGACAAGCTGACGTTCTGACCACATGGGGGGCCTCGAACGGGCCCCCCAAACCCCCCGTACGCGCGTCACGTCCCGGCGGAGCCGGGACGCTCCTCGATGACCCGCCCAGGCCTCGCGGTCGCCTCATCCCCGTGCAGCCCCCGTACGCTCGTCACGTCCGGGCCGCGCCGGACGCTCCTCGATGACCCGCCCGGGCCTCGCGGTCGCCTCATCCCCGTGCAGCCCCCCCTACGCTCGTCACGTCCGGGCCGCGCCGGACGCTCCTCGATCACCCGCGTTCACCTCGCTTTCACGGACTTGCCCCTCCGGGGTCTCAAGGGCATGAAGAGCTACACGGAGGATGGCGTGCTGGTGCTGGCGGATATCTCGGGGTTCACCGCGTTCGTCACCGAGACCGAGCTGGAGCACGGGCCTCCCATCATCGCCGAGCTGCTGGAGGCGGTCATGCGGCGGTTGTCGCCGCCCCTGGAGATCCAGGAGGTGGAGGGCGATGCGGTCTTCGCCCTCGGCCCGGGCCGGGTGGTCGAGCCCCCCGGGAGGCTCCTCGACGTGCTGGACGACGCCTTCGTCGCCTTCAAGACTCGCCAGGACGAGCTGGCGGCGGACGTGAGCTGCGCGTGCCGCGCCTGTCGCAGTGTCTCGGCGCTCGACATCAAGATCGTGGCGCACCACGGCCGCTTCCTGCGCCAGACGGTCGGAGGCCACGGCCAGGTGGCCGGCGTGGACGTCATCGTCGCGCATCAGCTGCTGAAGAACCGGTGGGCCCGGGGGCGGGCCTATCTCCTGCTCACGGAGGCGGCGCTTCGCTGGCTCGGGGTCGATCCCGCCCGGGCGGGCCTGGTCGCGCACACGGAGCGCTACGAGCACCTCGGCGACGTCCGATGCTTCGTGAGGGATCTGGAGCGTGCGACTGTCTCCGCGCCGTCCGGCGACCCGGCGGCGTGGACGCCTGTGGCGCAGACCAGTGACGCCGTGCCGGTGACGGCGCGGTTCCACCTCACGGCTGGCGCTCGATCCGCAGGGTCCACCGGTTGAGCTTGCCCAGGTCGACACGGTCCCGGTCGGCGACCTTGAGGCGCCACGGGCCGTGCATCGGCTGCCCGCGCAGGGCACCCAGCCCGGGCGCGCTCGCCGCCGTGAAGGTCGCCAGGAGGTTGTCGGCCGGTCCCCCGGCGCGCTGGTGAAGCATCACGGGGGCGCCTGCGGGCGGAACCAGCGAGACGTCCAGATCCCCGATGTACGTGTGGGTGATGTCCACGCCGACGGTCACGTCGCGGATCGTGCCGGTCGCGGTCACCACCAGGGTGCGCTCGATTCCCGTCGCATCATTGTCGGGGATGTTCAGTCCGGGCGCGTCCTCGAGGTCGACGGCGGTCTGCTCGGCGAGGGTCACCTCCAGCTCCCACCGGTTCAGGCGGCCCACGTCGATGGGCGCCACGTCAGCCACCGAGAGCGTCCACTGGCCCGCCACCGGCTCGCCGGCCAGCGCCGCCAGTTGCGGGGTGTCGGCGACGTGGTAGGTCCGGCTCAGGTTCACGGTGTTGCCGCCGGCCCGGCTGTGCAGTCTCACGGCCCGGCCGGAGGGCGATGCCAGCGTCACCACGAGGTCGCCGATGAAGCTGTGCGTGATGTCCACGCTCGCGCTCACGCCGGCGACGCGCCCGACTTCGGAGAACGCGATCGAGTCGCGGACGCCGGTGGCGACGTTGTCGGGAATGGCCAGCCCCGGTGAACTGGCCCGCCGCAGACCCTGCTGGGTGGGCGGACGCCGCCGCAGGGCCTCCGCCACGGCGGCCTGCGCGTCGACGCAGCCGTGGCCGAACCACGGACTCCAGGTCCCATCCGGGCCGTCGATGCTCTGGAATGCGCCGCTGGCAAAGGGCGGCGCCGGCGAGATGTCCCACGACGGGATCGGATCGAAGGCGGCGGGCGGCGTTCTCGCGTAGGGGTCGGCGTCGAGATCCTTGGCCGCCGTCCGCTTCAGCACGCCGATCACCTCGAGCGCGGTCAGCGCCGGGTTCGCGGAGATCACCAGCGCCGCGACGCCGGCGACCAGCGGCGTCGCGCTCGAGGTGCCGCCAAAGGTGTCCGTGATACTGGTGGTCTGCGTCCCCCTGGCCGTGGTGATGCCCAGTCCCGTCACCGGCATTCGCCGGTATTCGTGCACGTTGCTGGAAGGCGCGCAGATGTCGATGCCGGTTCCGTAGTTCGAGTAGTGGCTCCTCTGCGCGTGGGAGGCGAGCGCCGCCACGTGCATCACCCCGGGAATCGCCGTGAGGTTGTGCTCGAACACCCGCGAGGTTTCCACGCCGATCCAGGCCGTCAGGTTCGCGTTCCACCCGTCCGTGAACGGGATATCGAGGGTGCCGGCATGCTGGATCGGGCAGTTCTCGTTTCCCGCCGCGAACAGGAACATGATGCCGCGCCCGCGGCGTCCTCCGGTCTCGGAGAGCTGCCGTACGCGGGTGAGCACCAGGGTCGAGAAGGTCATGTCCGGCGAGTTCCCCCACGAGTTGGAGACGACGTCGACCTTGTCGGCCATGTAATCCAGCGCCGCCCGGAACTTGGAGTCGGAGATGAGCAGCAAGGGTCCGTTCGATTCCCACTTGATGGGGAGCAAGCGGCCCCCCGGGGCGGCGCCCACGGTCAGCGCCGCGTCGACCTCGCCCGCGATCACGCCGGCGCACGCCGTCCCGTGGTCGGCGCCCTGTTGATACATCCGGTCGGGATCGGCCCCCGGCGCGCTGTCGGTGACGAGCAGGTTGCCCTGGAAGTATCCCCACCCGGCGAACTTGCCCGGCGAATCGAAGTCGCCGTGGTCCAGGCGGCAGCCGTCGTCGGTCACCCCAACCACCACGTCGGCGCTGCCGAAGTGATTCAGCGCCTGCCAGGCGCCCTCGCAGCGGGACGACGACCGCGGGTCCACCGCTTGATTCGCGAAGCCCGGGTGCAGATGCCACTCCCGCGCGTACGCCGGATCGGAGGGCAGGGTGAACTGCCGCCGGAACACCCGGAGGTTCAGGTCGTGGTCGGCACGCTCGACCATGGGTTCCTGCTCGTTCAACCGGACGACCAGCTTCACCGGGTTCATGCCGGTGTGGTCCGTCAGCTGGAACAGGAACTCCCGGTCCGAGTAGGTCTGCAGCAGCACGAGGGCGTACCGCGCCGTGAACGCGCCCAGCCCCGCCTCGGAGGGTGCCGCCTTGAAGGTGACGAACACGCGGTCCGTGATCAGGAACTCGGTGCCGGTGTCGGCGGCTTCGTAGGCGTGATGGGTGGGAGCGATGACACGAGCCCGGGCCATGGCGGAGTCCAGCTCGGCGGCCGAGGCCGCCACCCGTGTCGAGTGCGGCGACACCCGCTCCACCACGTTCAGCCCCGCGTCGGCAACGGCTTCCGGCGAGGCGCGAATCACGAACTGGTCCGGCCGCTTGGTCAGCGCGACCCGCTTTCCGTCCCGGTACGTGTAGAGTGAGGCGGCGCTCGGTCCCTCGGGGCTTCGCGGTTCGTTGGCAGCCATGGTGGGCGAGCCTCCTTCCCGGTCGGCGTGACGTGACACTAGCGCCGGAGGCGGCCAGGGTCAAGGAGCCAGGATCTTTGGGTGAGGCCAGGACGGTGGCCTGAAGACGGCAGCAGCACCAGCAGGCTCCGGCGCCGGGCAACCGGCTGCGGTTCGCCATCGACGGCCTCGGCGAGGCGGCGCTCGAGGCACGCGGTACCGGAGAGGTCGCCTACCGGCCGGTCGGCGCCGGCGGATTCTTGCGCCCGCTCACCAGCACGACGATGCCGGCCACCGCGATGAGGGCCCCCAGGCCCGCGGCGACGACCACCACGGGGAGGGGTGTACCGCCGAGCGCGGGGCCCAGCACCGCCCCACCCGCCGTCAGCGCGCCCGCCGCCACGAAGCCCGCCGCAACGATCGCCAGCCACTGTCGGACCTGGGAGGCGATGACCGACGGGCCGACGGCCGCCCCGCGAACACGCCCGGCGAAGTGCACGAGCGCCAGCAGGAGCACGAGCGTCGCGCCGAACGCGGTCGCGGCCACCGGGCCGGCCTCCGGCCGGGCGATCACGAGCGCGAGCGCGTACGCGATCAGCGCCAGCGACCCGCCGGCGGTCACCAGCGGCACCAGCCGGGCGACCACGCCGGCGCCGGCGACGGCGAGCGCGGCGCCCGCGAGCCAGGAGACCGGTGGAGACGGCAGGACCGCCAGCGGGAACGCGACGAGGACCGCGACGAGGCTCAGCGCCGCGGCGCGCAGCATCACGCGAGCACGCGGCGCCGGTGCGGCCGGCGCAGCGTCGCCAGGACGGCGTCGAGAGGTCCGACGCCGTCCCAGTCGACGACGGTCAGCCCTCGGCGGCGGTACTCGTCGAGCTGGGCGCGGCGCTCCAGGGCCCAGAGCCGCGCGGCGAGGTCGGCGACCGGGCCCCGCGGTACGGCGGCGCGCGCCGGCGCAACCGGCGACACGGCGATGACGACGAGGTCGAAGCCGCGGGCGGCGAGGTCGCCGGCGGCCCGCACGAAGCGCGGGTCGAGCAGCGGGCTCAGGGCCACCACCAGCGCCTGGGGCGGCAGGATGCGCGGAGGGATGAGGTCGACGTCCCGCGTCACGTACGTGAACACGACCGAGGCGTCCAGGAGCGTGTCGAGCAGGCGCTGGAACTGCGCCCGGCCGGAGCCCGGCTTCACCCAGCGGAGCTGGCCGCCGTACTCGATCAGGCCGACGCGGTCCTTGCGGGCCAGGTAGGCGGCGGCGAGGGTGACGGCGCCGCGCACGGCGACGTCGACGACCGTCGCGCCGGCCGGACCCACCTCGGACAGCGTGTCGAGCAGGAGCACGACGTCGGCGTTGCGCTCGCGGTGGTGCTGCGTCACGTGCAGGGTGTTCAGGCGCAGGGTAGCGCGCCAGTTCACGCGCCGGACGTGATCGCCGGGTGCGAAGGGACGGACGTCGCCGGGCTCGATGCCCTCGCCCTGCGCCGGCGACACGTGATTGCCGGCAAAGGTCTGGGTCCGGACCGGACGCGGCGGATGCCGCAGTGGCGTGAGGTGCGGGTAGACGGCGACGGTCTGCGGCGCCCGATAACGCGTCTCGGCGGCGGCGAGGCCCAGCGGCCCCCATTGGCGGACGTGAGGGCCGCCGAGACGCAACCGCTGGCGGCCTTCGCAGCGCAGCACGAATTCCCAGCGGACCTCCTCCCCCGCCCGCAGCGTGAAGAAGGCGTGGTGGCAGCCGCGCTCGAGCCGCACGCGCGGTGGCAATGGCTCGAGCAGTTCCACGAGGGGCGCCGGGCCGTCCGCCCTCAGCGTGACGGTCACGGTCACGCGGTCAGTCTCGAACAGGCGATCGGCGGACACCTCGTGGTGGATCTGCAGAGCCGGCGGCGCCGCCGCCCAGCGCCCCGCCACGAGCGCGGCGATCAGGGGGACCGCGACGACGACGAGATCGGCGCGGCCGGTGAGGACGCCCAGGAAGAGCGCCCAGCCGGCGAGGGTGAGGAACGACACGTGCAGCGTCGTCGGCCGCCAGCTCACGAGGGGTCCGCCGCCGGCGCCGGGACCTGGGTGAGCAGGCTTTCGACCACCTGGGCCGGCGTCGTCCGCGAGACCCACAGGTCGGGTCTGAGCACGAGGCGGTGGGCCAGCGTCGCCACGGCCACCGCCTTCACGTCGTCGGGGAGGACGAAGTCGCGGCCGCGCATCGCCGCCTCCGCCCGGGCGAGCTTCAGCACCGCGAGGCTGCCCCGCGGCGAGGCCCCGAGCGCGACGCGGGGATCGGCGCGCGTGGCCTGGACGAGGGCCACGATATAGCGCTCGAGCGCGTCGCTCACGAACACGTCCTCCAGCGCCGTCTGCATGGCCAGCAGCTCCGCGCGGCCGACGATCGTGGGCACCGTGGCGGTGTCGGTGCGCCGCTCGCGCCGGATGCGCAGGATCTCCTGCTCGGCCGCCGGCCCCGGATACCCGACCGCGGCCCGCAACAGGAACCGGTCGAGCTGCGCCTCCGGCAGCGGATACGTGCCCTCCAGCTCGATCGGGTTCTGGGTGGCGATCACGAGGAACGGCTGCGCCAGCGGGAACGACTGCCCCTCGACCGTCACCTGCGCCTCCTGCATGGCCTCCAGCAGGGCGGCCTGGGTCTTGGGCGTGGCCCGGTTGATCTCGTCGGCCAGCAGGAGGTTGGTGAAGACGGGGCCGGGGCGGAACTCGAACCGGCCCTCGCGCTGGTCGTAGAGGAAGCTGCCGGTGATGTCGCTGGGCAGCAGGTCGGGCGTGAACTGGATGCGGCGGAAGCCGAGGTCGAGGGCCTGGGCGAGCAGGCGCGCGATGAGGGTCTTGGCGAGGCCGGGGTAGTCCTCGATGAGGACGTGGCCGTTGGCGAGGATGCCGGCGAGAATCCGCTCGAGCACGTCGTCCTTGCCGACCACGATGCGCCCGAGCGTGGCCACCACCTCGCGGGCACGCTCGGCGACGGCGGTGAGCTTCACGGCTGCTTCTCGAGGAGCGCGATCACCTCGCGCAGGCGGGCGAGGCTGGGGCCGCGGCCGCGCCGCCCGGGCGGGCGGACCAGGGGGCGCGCCGTGAACGCCGCCAGCCGCGGCCACAGAACTTCCTCGAAGTAGCGCCGGCTGCGGCGGGCTGCGCGGACGTCGCTCACGAGGTCGAGGAAGTGGTGCGGCACGGCCGGCTCGGGCCCGCGGCGTGCGCGCGCCTCGTCGAGCGGCGAGGGCCCGGCCTGCGCGAGCCGCTCGGCGAGCGCGCGCCGCAGCTGGAGGAGCAGGCCGCCGAGGACGAGCGCCGAGGCCAGTCGCGCCACGAGGGCGCGCCACGCCGGCTCCACGTAGACGTAGACGGGGACGGTGGCGAGGAGCACGACCCCCCCGAGCAACGCGCCGCGCACGGCGATGCGCGGGAGCGACCGCTCACCGCGCACGCGCCGTGTCCTCCGGATCGCGCGGGAGCCCCGGGTGGGCGGGCGCCGAGGCGGGTGGCTCGGTGTCGAGGGCGGCCGAGATCTCGTCCAGGCAGTCGCAGGCGCTGTCGCGGGCCGGAGCGCCCACCGGCCGGTCGCTGAATCGCGCGGCCTCGAAGAGCGCGGTCAGCCGCTGGACGGGTGAGACCGGCACGGCCAGCCGGGCGACGGTCGCGCGCATGAACTCCGACGGCGTCTGCCAGGGGGCCCGGGGAGCGTGCGCGGCGGCGAGGATGCGCTCGAAGCGGCCGTAGGCGCGGACGACCGCGGCACGCGCATCGGGCTCGGCCCGCAGATCGTCGAGGTGGCCGTCGAACACGCCGGGAGCGGGGCGCTCGGCGGCCGCCCGACCGGCCCACCACTTCTCCACCGGGCCGGCCAGCGTGACGAGCACCAGCAGCGCGAAGATGGCCAGCGCGAACAGCAGGACGAGCGCCGCGATCGTGTAGTCGAAGAGCGGGACCGAGGTCGGCGGCTTGCGGGCGCTCGCGAGAAGATCCAGGAGACCGGCGATCGCGGTGATGGCCGTCTCGATGGGATGGCGTTCGTCGCCGGACCAGCGGGCCCACACGAAATACCCGACCACCGCGAGCAGCACCAGGAGCGGGAGCAGCGAGAGGAGCGCCGCCCACGCCGAGCGTCGGGGTGGCGGGCCGGAGGACAGGGGCTCATCCTCGGCCGGACGCCGCGGCCGCTGCAGCGCGAGCAGGAGCAGGGCGGACAGCGCGAGCAACGCGACCACGGCCATCTGCACCGCCTGGGGCAGACGGACCGCGAGGCTCGCGCCGGGCTCGCCGGCCGGGAGGGGCAGCGGACCGACGGTGGCAGCCAGGGCGAGCAGCAGACCGATCCCGATGACCGCGATCGCTCGAAGCTGCACGCCCCACTCTTCTCCCACGCGTCGGCGGGCGCGTCAAGGCCGGGGCGGCGGGCGGCGAACCCGCTGATTCAGCCGGCACAGCCCAGCTGCTCGAGCAGGAATGCGCGAAGGCGCCGGCGCAGTTCGGCCGGCATCTCCACCCTCGCGGCCTCGCCGACGGCCCCCACCGTTCGCCGGTAGGTGGCGAGGTAGGCCTGGCACTCCTCGCATTCCGCCAGGTGGCTCTCCAGCTCCGGCCCCGCGCCCGGGCTCAGCGTCGCGTCGAGGTAGTCGGCGAGGACGGCGATGGCCTCGCGGCAGGTCACGGCCGGCCCCGGCTCACGCGTCGCGCGAGGCGATGAGCTGCTCGACGAACCCGCGCAGGGGCGGCATGGTCGCAAACATCGCCTGGAAGGCCTCGCGGTCGACGGCCAGCACGTTGGTGGCCGACACCGCCCGCACCGTGGCCGAGCGCGGCGTGTCGCTTACCAGCGCGATCTCGCCGAAGCACTCGCCCACGCCGAGCCGGCGCAGCGGCGCCTCGCCGCGGCCCGGTACCGTCTTGAGCACCTCCACCTCGCCCTCGGTCACGACGTAGAGCCAGTCGCCGCGGTCGCCCGCGCGGAAGACCACCTGGCCCGGCTCGAAGTACTCGCGGCGCACGCCGAGCGCCCGGTCGGTCTTGAGCTGGACGATGTCGGGCGGCAGCACGAGGTCGAGCGTCCAGTCGGTCGCCACCCGGAGCTTCCGGTCGAGCCCGGGCAGCTTCAGGAGGTAGATCGTCCGCCACAGCCACCAGGCCAGGAAGCCCGACAGCTTGAGGCCGAAGATCTCGGCCACGGCCGAGCGCCGGCCGAGGGCGCCCATCTTGCCGAGCGCCGTGAACGCGAAGGCCTTCCTGGCCTCGCCGCGCAGCGTCGCCACGATGTTGCGAGCCGCGCAGGCGGCCTGGCGGGTCGCGTGCTGGGCGGTGGGCGGGCAGAACTCGCCCGTCCTCGCGTCCCGGATGGCGGCGCAGTCGCCGACCGCCCACAGCCCCGGGACCTCGGGCGCTTCCAGGCAGGGATCGACGAGGATCCGGCCCCGCTCCTTCTTGACGTTGAGCATGGCGACCAGCGGGTTGGGGCCCGACGGGACCGTGCTCACCAGCGTGCGGGTGGCGATGCGGCCGCCGCCCTCGAGCAGCGCCGTGTCGGCGGTGGCGCCGTGCAGCCGCGTGTCGAGCCGGATCTCCACACCGCGCTTCATCAGGAGCGTCTGGGCGAACTCGGCCAGCGACTTCGGCAGCTCGGGCAGGATCAGCCCGCCCGCGTGCAGCAGCACGACCCGGATCTCCTCGGCCCGGAGGTTGCGGAAGCTCCGCGCGGCGGCGCGCACGAAGTCGTTCAGCTCGGCCACCGCCTCCACCCCCGAGAAGCCGCCGCCGGCCACCACGAAGGTCAGCAGCGCGCGCCGCACCTCCGGGTCCTGCTCGATGTCGGCCTCCTCCAGCGTGTGGATGATCCGGTTGCGCAGCGCCAGCGCGTCACCCAGGTACTTGAACGGCAGCGCGTACTCGGCCAGCCCCGGCTGGCCGGCGAACGAGGTGACGTTGCCGAGCGCCACCACCAGGTGGTCGAAGTGCAGGTGGTGCTGGCGGCTGCCGAAGCCGGCCGCCGACTGCACGCTGCGGTGCTGGAGATCGATCGACTCGATCGTGCGCGTGTAGAGGTTGGTGTTCGGGCAGAGGCGGCGGATCGGGGTGATCGTGTCGAGCACGCCGATGCTCCCCGAGATCACCTCGGGGAGCATCGGGTGGAACACCATGTAGTTCTCGCGGCTGACGAGGCCCAGCTCCACCTCGCCGCGGCGGAGCTCCGCCCGGAGCAGCTTCTCGAGCGTGAGCGCCGTGTAGACGCCGCCGAAGCCGCCGCCGAGGATGAGGATGCGCGTGGGCTGGCTCATCTGGGTTCCTCCGCCGTGTTGGACACGACGGCCGGCTCCGGCGATGCGGCGGCGGCCACCAGCACGCGCTCGAGGAGCACCCGGTCCCATACCTCGGCGTGCTGCGCGGGGTCCCGGCGATCAGGCCCTCTTTGGGCTGTTGCTGGCGCCGACGAGCTTCTCGCAGGCGCCGGCCGGCATGTAAATCCAGGCGTCGCCCTGGTTGTCACGCTTGGAGGTGCCGGCGCACGAGGAGTTCGCGGTCTGGCAGTCGTTCTTGCCAGCCTCCACGATGCCGTAGCACTTCTCGGCCTCGATCTTGGGCTTGGGGGCCGGGCCGCCCTGCACGGACGAGAACGCCGGCAGCGCGAGCGCGGCGGCCACGGCGGAGGCGATGAGCAACTGGGACGTCTTCATGCAAGATCTCCTTGTCGTACGGGCCCGGTGATTGCTGGTCCGGTCTCGGCGG
>DASWJN010000312.1:0-8353 GCA_036397135.1 Candidatus Methylomirabilota bacterium | reverse complement strand
AGTTGGAGTCGAAGTGCGGGTAGTCGGTCGAGATGCACATGCGATCGGCGCCGATGAGGCCGGCCGTGGCCTCGATCTCCGGCTCGCTGCCCTCGACGGCGGCCCAGCAGTTGCGCCGGAAGTACTCGCGCGGGGTCAGGGTCAGGTAGGGCGCGTGCGAGTCGCGGTACTGCGGGTAGTCCCACTCGATCCGCGACAGGAGGCCGGGCGCCCACGAGTTCTGGGCCTCCAGGAAGCCGACCCGGAGCTTCGGATGGAACTCGAACACCCCGCCGATGATCATCGCGACGAGCGCCTGCTGCATCTCGATCCAGTGGCTGGCGACGTGGCGGTAGAAGCGGTTCTCGCCGTAGAGCGGGATCATCCGCGAGTAGAGCGCGCTCACGCCCTCGTGGAAGCCCCACGTCACGTTCAGCTCCTCGTGCAGGGTGTAGAGCGGGTCCCAGTAGTTCGAGTGCCAGTAGTGGTCGTTGACGAGGTTGGGCCGGATGAAGGAGCCCACCGCGCCCAGCTCGCGCACGCAGCGCACCAGCTCCCGGCAGGCCAGGTGCACGTCGTGCACCGGCAGCATGGCCACGAACTTGAGCTGGTCGGGGCTGTGGCGGCAGAACTCGTGGATCCAGTTGTTGTAGGCCTGGCAGAGGGCCAGCGAGAGCTGAGGATCCAGGTTGTCGCGGGCGATCAGCGACAGGCCGCTGGTCGGATAGAGGACCGCGATGTCCACACCCTCCATCGCCATGCCCATCACCTGGGCCTCGGGGTCGTAGTCGCGCTGGATCGCGAAGTCGAGGCGGCCGGTGTCGAAGAGCCGCGAGCCCGACAGCGGCTGGGTGGTCGCCGACGAGGCCGGGCGCACGCGCTTGCGGTACTGCTGGAGATCCATGTCCGACGTGGGCAGCCCATCGACGAGCGTCAACCCGGCGGCGGCGCGCTTGGGCCGGCCGTCGGCGCCCACCGGCACGCTGACCCGGGGCTTGAACCTCGGGTCGAGGTAGCGGTCGAACAGGTCGGGCGGCTCCATGATGTGCATGTCGGAATCGACGAACCGGAGGCCGTCTTTCATGGGGGGCTCCTCGTCGTGACGGACGTTGCGCTCAGCTCCCGACGTATCGGTCGATATGGTACGGCATGTGGGCGAGGCCGGGGCAGTAGCGGCCCACGACCGGAGCCAGCCGCTCGTAGAGCGCCTTCAGCGGGACGTTGGCGCGGGCCAGCCGCTGCCGGGCGGCCTCGGCCTGCCGGGCCAGCGCGGCCACGTCCACCGTGGTCACCCGGCGGTGCTCGACCACCATCCGCCCGCCGATCATCACGTGCGTCACCGCCCCGCCGTCCTCGGTGTGCACGAGCTGGTTGGTGGGATCGTTGAGCGGGATCCAGTTCGGGTGCTGGAGGTCGAGGAAGACGAGATCGGCCTTGTAGCCCGGCGCCAGCCGGCCGAGGCGCTGGTCGGTCCCGAGCGCCCGCGCGCTGCCCTCGGTCGCGGCGAGGGCAACCTCCTCGGTGGTCACCCAGCGCTCCACGTCCGGCCGGCGGGCCTTGGACACCAGCGAGGCCAGGCGCATGGCCTCGTAGACGTTCAGGTTGTCGGAGCAGTTGGCCCCGTCGGTGCCGATCCCGACGTTCACGCGGCGCTCGAGCATCCCGCGCATGTCGCCGAGGCCGTTGCCCAGGCGCATGTTGCTGCCCGGGTTGTGGGCGACGGAGGCGCCGTGGTCGCCCAGCCGCTTCATGTCGTCGGCGTCGAGCCAGACGCCGTGGGCGAGCGTGAAGTGGGGGCCGAGCGCGCCGAGATCGTCGAGGTGGGCCGTCTGCGTCTTGCCGTAGCGCTGCAGCCCCACGATGGCCTGGACCTTGGACTCCGCCACGTGGCTGTGCAGCCCCACCCCGTGCTCCTTGGCGAGATCGACGCAGGCGCGGAGGAACTCGTCGGAGCAGTGATGCGGGATGGTGGGCGCCACGGCCAGCCGCACGTGCTCGCGGTCGAGCGTCCAGCCGCGCAGCGCCTTGCGGAGGTTGGCGACGCTGCTCTTCCACGGCGCCAGGCGCAGCCGGTCCACGTCCTTACGCAGCCCGGGCGCCAGCGCGTCGAGCAGCCCGGGGACCGCCTCGAAGAAGGTCCGGTCGGCGACCATCGGCGCGATCACCGCCCGCAGGCCGACGTCGGCGTAGGCGCGGCCCACCGCCTCCAGCCCGGCCGCGGTCGGGACCGGCAGCTCGAGCGGCAGATCGTAGGCGGCCGTGCAGCCCTTGAGCACCATCTCGACCGCGCCGATCTTGGCGCTGAGGTGCCGGTCCTCGGCCGTCCGGTTGCCGCCGATCCACGGCGCCGCGGTGAGCAGCAGCTCCAGCGTCCACAGGTCGCCCATGCCCTTGGCCAGGTTGCCGTGGGCGTGGGTGTGGGCGTTGATGAGGCCGGGATGCAGCAGCAGGCCCCGGGCGTCGATCACCCTGGCGCCCGCCGGCGCCTTCAGCCCCGGCGCGCCCACCTCGGCGATGGTGTCGCCCGTGATCAGGACGTCGGCGGGGTCGGCGCGGTGCGCGCGGGCGTCGAGCACGCGTCCGCCGCGGACGATGCTGGACTTGCCTGGCCTGGATGTCATGGGCCGCCCTCGGGCTGCGGGGTCGTCGTGGTTGTGGCAGTATACGCGAGCCCCATGAAGATCGGCTTCCATCTCACCCCGTTCTGGAGTCCCACCGACCGGCGGCCGACCCGGATCATCGACGAGGCCATCGAGGTCGTCGCGGCCGCCTCGCGGATGGGGTTCGCCTGGGTCTCCATCGGCCAGCACTGGCTCTCGCACCCGACCGTGTGGCCGCAGCCGCTGCCGATGCTCGCGCGGCTGGCGCCGGAGACGGGCGCGATGCGCCTGAAGACCTCCGTGCTGCTGCTGCCGATCCTGAACCCGGTGGAGGTCGCCGAGAGCGTGGCGACGCTCGACCACATCACTCACGGTCGGCTCGACGTCGGCGTGGCGATCGGTTACCGCGAGCTGGAGCTGGCCGTGGCCGGCCTGGCGCGGGCGGACCGCGTGCCGAAGCTGGAGGAGTCGCTGGCGCTGATGAAGCAGCTCTGGCGCGGCGAGGCGGTCACGTTCAAGGGCCGCTACACGCGCGTCGAGGGCGGGCGGATGGGCTTCACGCCCTGCCAGACGCCGCACCCGCCGCTGGAAATGGGCGCCCAGAGCGAGGGCGCGACGCGGCGGGCGGCCCGGCTCACCGACGGCGTGTTCTTCGGCCCCCAGCTCGGCTGGGCCGACATCGCCCGATTCGCCGGGGTGTTCCGCGAGGCCCGCGCCGCCGCCGGCCTGACCGCGCCGGGCTTCGTCGGCGCCTCGCGCAGCCTGATCGTGGGAGAGTCGAAGGAGAAGGCGGCGGCCGCCGCGCGCGGCTACCTCGAGAAGACGTTCACCATGTACCGCACCTGGCAGATGCAGGAGCGGGCGATGGGGCGCCTGCAGCTGGGGTTCGAGGCGAGCCTCGACGACTGGACGATCCACGGCTCGCCGGCCGACTGCGTGGAGACGATCGAGCGGGCCCGCGCCCTGGGCCTGGAGCGCATCGGCTTCACGATCTACAGCCTGCCGCCCGAGGTCCGCGCCCGGATCGACTACCTCCAGATGATCGCCGAGCGGATCGTGGCGCCGGTGAGCGATGCGCGTCACGCGTGAGCTGGCCCTGGCGGCCGCCCCCGAGCGCGTGTGGCAGGCGCTGTGGGACGTCCCCCGCATGGTCGCCTGCGTCCCCGGCTGCGTGGAGGCGCGCGAGGTCGAGCCGCGCCGGCGCTACGCGGCACGGATGAGCCAGCGCGTGGGGCCGTTCGCGCTCTCCGTCCCGCTCGACATCCGCGTGACCGAGGAGGCGCCCGGGCGCCTGGCGCTGGAGGCCCGCGGCCGCGACGGGGTGCTCGCCGCCGAGGTGCAGATGTCCGTGCGACTGGCCGTCGAGGCCGCCGACGCCGGCAGCCGGCTCGCCGTCGAGGCCGAGGGGCGCGTGCTCGGCAAGCTCGGCGCGCTGGGCGCCAGCGTGATCCAGCGCCGGGCCGAGGAGCTGGTGGACGAGTTCGCCAGCCGCCTGCGCGGCGTCATCGGAGACTGACCATGCTCCAGCCCTTCGAGCTGCACCGGCCGTCGACGATGGAGGAGGCCGCCGCGCTGCTCGCCGACCGGCCCGACGCCGCGCTCTACGCCGGCGGCACCGAGCTGCTGCTGCTGATGAAGGCCCGCCTCGTGCACCTCGACGACCTCATCGACCTCAAGCGCATTCCCCAACTGAACGGGCTGGCGGAGACTGCCGGCGGGCTCGATATCGGCGCCACCGTGACCCACCGCGCGCTGGAGCGCTCGGAGGTCGTGCGCGCGCGATGGCCGCTGGTGGCCGGTGTCGCCGCCCACGTCGCCAACGTGCGCGTGCGCAACGTGGGCACCGTCGGCGGGAACCTGGCGTTCGCCGACCCGCACAGCGATCTCGCCACGCTGTTCCTGCTCTTCGACGCCACCGTGCGGCTCGCCTCGGTCGCGGGCGCCCGCGAGCCGGCCCTGGCCGACTTCGTGCGCGGGCCCTACGAGACCGCCCGTCACCCCGACGAGGTGCTGGCCGGCGTGCGGCTGCGCCCGTGGCCGCCGCGCACCGCCGCGGTCTACGTCAAGTTCGGGCTCTACGAGCGGCCGACGCTCGGCCTCGGCCTGGCCCTCACGCTGGACGAGACCGGCCGCGTCACCGCCGCCCGCCTGGCGGTCGGCTGCGTGAGCGCACGCCCGCACCGCATCGACGCCGCCGAGGAGGCCCTGGTGGGCCACGCGATCGGCGCCCTCGCCGCGCTCGCGGACGACTTCGGCGCGCTGGCCGGCGACGCGGTCGACCCGGTGAGCGATCTGCACGGCCGCGCCGACTACAAGCGCGACCTCACGCGCGTGTTCGCGCGCCGGGCCCTGACCGCCGCCGCCGCCCGCGCCGAGGGCCGCGCGCTCGACGCCCGCTATCCGCATGCCGTCGTCGTTTGACGTCCGGTTCCGCGTGAACGGGCAGGCGGTGGCGCTGTCGCTGTCACCGGCCGCGCTCCTGCTCGACGTGCTGCGCGACGGCCTCGGGCTCAAGGGCGCCAAGCGCTCCTGCGACACCCAGGTGTGCGGCGCCTGCACCGTGCTGGTGGACGGCGCCGCCGTGAGCGCGTGCACCTACCTGGCGGTGGAAGCGGACGGGCGCGAGGTGCGGACGGTCGAGGGGCTCGAGCAGGACGGCCGCCTCAGCGCCGTGCAGCAGGCCTTCGCCGAGCGCGGCGCCGTGCAGTGCGGCTTCTGCACGGCCGGCATGCTGATGACGGCCGCGGCCCTGGCGGCCGACGAGCCCGCGCCGACGCGCGCGTCGGTCGTCCACTACCTGCGCGGCAGCCTGTGCCGCTGCACCGGGTATCTCAAGATCGTCGAGGCGATCCAGGCCGGCCTGGGGACGGGCCCGCCGCCGGCGCGCCCGCAGAGCGGGGCCGGCGGGCTGCGCGTGGTGGGTCGCTCGGTGCCTCGCACGGATGCCATCGAAAAGGTGACCGGCCGCGCGCGCTACGTGACCGACCTCGAGCTGCCGGGCATGGCCCACGCGGCCCTGCTGCGCTCGCCGTACCCCCACGCGCGGATCGTGCGGATCGACACCGGCCGCGCGCGGGCGGTGCCCGGCGTCCACGCGGTGCTCACCGGCGCCGACCTGACCTGGTGCGATCCCTACCACGGCCCCGCGTTCCGCGACCGGCCGATGCTCGCCATCGACGTCGCGCGCTACGAGGGCGAGCCCGTCGTCGCGGTGGCCGCGATCGACGCCGCGGTCGCCGCGTGCGCCCTCGAGCTGGTCGAGGTCGAGTGGGAGGAGCTGCCGGCGGTGACCACGCTGGAGGCGGCGCTGGCGCCGGGGGCGCCGCTGGTCCACACGACGGAGCCGCTGGCCGGGCACTTCGCCGACCTCTCGAGCCTGCGGCCCCGGCCCGGCACCAACGTCTGCCACCAGTTCGCCTACGCGCGCGGCGACGTCGAGGCCGCGCTGGCCGGGGCCGACGTGGTGGTCGAGGACACCTTCACGTTCCCCCGGGTGCAGCACTACGCGATGGAGCCGCACGCGGCGCTGGCCGCCTGGGACGATGCGACGGGCCTCACGGTGTGGGCCTCGACGCAGAACCCGTTCTCCGTCCGCGTAGAGCTGGCCAAGATGTTCGGCGCGCCGCTGGGGCGCATCCGCATCGTGGTGCCGCTGGTCGGCGGGGGCTTCGGCAGCAAGACCTACGCGAAGCTCGAGCCCGTCACCGCCGCGCTGGCGCGCGCGGCCGGCCGGCCGGTGCGGCTCGCCATCTCGGCCGAGGACGCCTTCCGTACCGTGCGCCGCTGCGATATGCGCGCGGCCGTGCGGCTGGGCTTCCGGCGGGACGGCATGCTGCTGGCCGTGGACTGCCACGCCGACTTCGACGTCGGCGCCTACGCCGACATCGGTCCGCGGATCGTCCAGAAGGGGACGTACACGGCCGCCGGGCCCTACCGGGTCGCGCACGTGCGGCTCGCGAGCACCGCGGTCTACACCAACACCACGCCCGGCGGGGCCTTCCGCGGCTTCGGCGTCCCCCAGCTGGCGTGGGCGGTGGAGTCGCTCGTGGACGAGGCGGCGCGGCGGCTGGACCGCGACCCGGTGGAGCTGCGCCGCCAGAACCTGCTCGCCCACGGCGAGGAGTTCGCGCCCGGCGACACGCCGATCGACGGCAAGTTCGAGGAGAGCCTCTCGCGCGCGGCCGAGGCGATCGGCTGGACCCGGGCGGTCGCCGCCGGCCGCGGGCGGGGCGTGGCCATGATGCTGAAGGCCAGCATCGCGCCCTCGGTGTCGGAGGCGATCGTCAGGCTGCACGCCGACGCCAGCGTGACCGTGCTGGCCAGCACGGTCGAGATGGGGCAGGGGGCGCGCACGGTCCTGGCGCAGATCGCCGCCGAGGTGCTGGCGGTGCCGCTCGAGCGCGTGACGGTGCTGCTGCCCGACACCAGCGTCACGCCCTACGACCAGACCACCAGCTCCAGCCGCTCGACCACCATGGTCGGCCGCGCGGTGCAGGAGGCCGCCGGCGACGTCGCCGATCAGCTGCTCCGGATCGCTGCGAAGGCGCTCGACACGCCGGCGGCTTCGCTCCGCATCGACGCCGGCGCCGTCGTCCACGGCGAGCGGCACCTGGACTACGATGCGCTCCTGCGCGCGCACTTCGGGATGGCCGGCGGCGAGCTGATCGGGCGGGGCGTGGTCGCGCCGGGGCCGACCCGGGCGCCCCTGGGCGGCAGCACGCCGTTCTGGGAGATGGCGGCCGGCGCGGCCGAGGTGAGCCTCGACGTCGAGACGGGCGCCGTGACGGTGGAGGACTACGTCTCGGTGGCCGACGTCGGGCGCTGCATCAACCCGCTGGCGTGCGAGGCGCAGGACGAGGGGGCCGTCGTGCAGGGCCTCGGCCACACGCTCTTCGAGGAGATGGCGTACGATGGCGGCCAGCTCCTCAACGGCACCCTGCTCGACTACCGCGTGCCCCGCGCGGCCGACGTCCCCGAGCGATTGCAATGCCGCTTCGTCGAGAACGCCGACGGGCCGGGGCCGTTCGGGGCCAAGGGCGCCGGCGAGGGGAGCCTGGTGCCGGTGAGCCCGGCCGTCGGCAACGCGCTCGCGCGCCTGGCCGGCATCCGCGTCCGCGAGCTCCCCTTGACTCCCGAGCGTGTCTGGCGCGCCCTGCGCGAGCGCCAGGCGAGGAGAACGCCATGAAGCGACAGAACATCCAGCCCGAGGCGCTGGCCAGGCGCGTGGTCAACGGCAACGTCCTCTACTCGCACGTCGTGGTCGTGGAGGCCCGCAAGACGGTCTTCGTCTCCGGCCAGCTCGCCCGGGACGGCAAGGGCGAGGTCGTCGGCAAGGGCGACATGCGGGCGCAGATCCGCCAGACGGGCGAGAACATCAGGGCCGCGCTCGCCGCCGCCGGCGCCACGCTGGCCGACGTCGTGAAGACCAACACCTACGTGACGGACATCGAGGAGTTCTTCAAGCACACCGACGTGCGCATGGAGTACTTCGGGGCCCTGCCCACCAGCACGACGGTGGAGGTGCGCCGGCTGGCTCATCCCGACCTCATGGTGGAGATCGAGGTGATCGCGGTCCTCGACTGACGCCGGTGTTCGTCGGGCCCGTCCCGGTACGGGGGCACGTGGGCCCCGGCCGCGCCCGCATGGCTCGCCTGTCACCGTAACTCGCTCCGGGCCCGGCGCGCTCGGGCCCCCATCCCCCCGAGGGGGCTGGGGCGTGGACCAGTCGACTCGTCGGCGGCTCGCGCGCCGGGCCCTGCGCTCGAACGGTGACG
>DASWJN010000311.1:0-42052 GCA_036397135.1 Candidatus Methylomirabilota bacterium | reverse complement strand
GCCGTTGCGAGCGCCGGGCTCGGCGAGCGCGCCATCGGCGATGCGACTCACTCCGGGCCAGCCCCCGTCAGGGGGATAGGGGGCTCGCGCTCGCCGAGCCCGGAGCGAGCGTCCGGCGACCGGCGAGCCTTCCGTGGCGCGCGCAGGGCCCCCGTGCCCCGCCCCCGGCGTCACCGGATTCCACGAGAGTCATGAGCCGACGCGCTCGATCCGTCCCCGGTCGCTGACGAACGCGGTCAGCACCCAGCTCACCGCCGAGATCACCAGCGCGCCCAGCACGGCCGTCCCCAGGCCTTCCACGTGGAAGCCGGGCACCAGCCAGGCGGTCAGCGCCAGGCAGAGGCCGTTGAGGACGAGCAGGAACAGGCCGAGCGTCACCACGGTCAGCGGCAGCGTGAGGATCACCAGCACCGGGCGGACCAGCGCGTTCACGAGGCCGAGGACCACGCCGGCCAGCAGCGCCGGCCACGCGCCCTCCAGCCGGATGCCGGGAAGCAGGGCGGCGGCCAGCGCGATGGTGGCCGCGTTCAGCAGCGCGCGGACGACGAAACCCACCGGCGGTTACTGGCCGAGGGGTCGCAGCGCGTAGTCGATGGAGAGGGCGCCGGCGCCGCCGATCAGCACGGCGAGCGCCATGGCGATCAGGACGCAGTTGTACTCCCAGCCGTTGGCCTGGCCGGGCTGGGTCGCCAGGAAGAAGCCGTTCTTCCAGTGGACCTTGGCGACCGCCACCAGCATGACGACGATCAGGGCCAGCGCGACCGGCCGGGCCAGCACGCCCACCAGCATCGCCAGGCCGCCGAAGCACTCGATGAAGGCGGCGATCACCGTGGCCGCCGGCGGGATCTTCATGTACTGCTGAAAGACCTGGATCGTCGCCTTGAGGCCGTGGCCGCCGAACCAGCCGAACACCTTCTGGGCGCCGTGGGCGAAGAACACGATGCCGAGCGCCAGGCGGACGACCAGGCGCGACCAGGACGGATAGGTCGCCAGCAGGAGGTCGAGGGCGTTGTCCATGGTATTCTCCGCGTGGTGAACCGCGTTCGCTGCACAACCGCCCGTCGGCGGCGAGTCTACACCATTCGGGCGACGTGGCTGCTGGCCCTCGGGCTCCTGCTCGCTCCGGGCGCCGGCGCCCAGACGCCGACCGAGATCACCGTCGATCCCGCCATGGTCAAGGGCGCCGGCACGGCGGTCACCATCGTGGAATTCTCCGACTACCAGTGACCGTACTGCGCGCGCGTCCAGCGGTCGCTGGACCAGGTCCTGACGGAGTACGACGGCCGCGTCCGGCTGGTGTTCAAGGACTTCCCGCTGCCCTCGCACGCGCTGGCCCGCCCGGCCCACGAGGCGGCCCGCTGCGCCGGCGCGCTGGGGCGGTACTGGCCGTACCACGATCGCCTCTTCGAGGCGCGGCCGGCCTTCGAGCGCGACGACCTCATCCGCTACGCGGTCGAGACCGGGCTGGCGCGGGAGGCGTTCACGGCATGCCTCGACGGGCGGCGGTTCGCGGCGGCGGTGGAGGCCGACGTGGCGCAGGGCCGCGCGCTCGGTGTCCGGTCCACGCCCACGTTCATCATCAACGGCCGGCGGCTGGTCGGCGCCCACCCGGTCGAGAATTTCCGCGGCGTGATCGACGAGGCGCTGCGGGCGGTCCGGTGATGGCCTTCGTGGCGGTGGCCCGCGCCGACGAGATCCCGGTCGGCCACGGCGCGTTCGTCGAGCGCGGCGGCCTGGCGCTGGCGCTGTTCAACGCCGGCGGCGACCGCTTCTACGCGACGGGCCCGATCTGTCCGCACGAGGACGGCCCGCTGAGCGAGGGGTGGATCGAGGCCGGCGCGGTCGTGTGCCCGTGGCACGGCTTCGACTTCGACCTGGCCACCGGCCGCTGCGGCGTGGACGCCGGCCTCGCCGTGCCGGTCTATCCCGTGCGTCTCCGGGACGGCGTCGTGGAGGTCGACCTGCCGTGACGTCCCCGGCGGCGGCCAGTCTCTACGTCGACGTCGCCGGCCGCGCGTGGGAAGAGCGCCGCCCGGGAGTGTTCTGGAAGGTGCTGTGGGAGGAGGGGGATCGCAAGGCGGTGCTCGTGCGCTACGCCCCCGGCGCCACCATCCCCCGCCACCGCCACGTCGGCGACGAGCAGGTGTTCGTGCTCGAGGGCACCGTCTCCGACGAGACCGGCACCTGCACGGCCGGCAACTACGCGCGGCGGCCGCCCGGATGCGTCCACACCGTGCGCAGCGAGCAGGGCGCCCTCGTGCTGGCGATCATGTCGGGCGGCACCCAGGCGCTGTGAACGCCTCGCCACCTCGGGGGGCTTGCGCTGGTCTTCCACGATGGTAGGCTCAAGTTCCTGAGCGCCGAGGGTTGGCGCGACACCGATCTCTTTCCGAGGGATGACCGTGGGAGAACGAGCCGTCAAGCACGTCAGGAAGTTCCTGGGGCAACGCCTGCGCGCGCTCCGCAAGCAGCATGGTCTGAGTCAGGAGCGCCTGGGCGATCGGTCGGGTCTGAGCGGCAAGTTCATCGGCGAGGTCGAGCGCGGCGAGAAGTCGATCTCCATCGACAGTCTCTATCACGTCGCCGTCGCCCTCGAGATCCCGTTGCGTGAGCTGACCGATGTCCGGGCCGACAAGCCGGCCGGGGTGCCGTCCGAAGAAGCGGAGAAAATCTTCGCGCTCCTCTCCGGACGGCGACGGCCGGAAGACCTGCGCCGGGCCTACAAGGTTCTCCAGGCGGTGTTCGGGCGCGCGTCCTGATCGGCCCGCGCCCCCCCGCCGCCCCCCGACCACTCCACTCCTGCGCGAGGGTGCACGTCCGATGACAATGGAACAGATGTGGCTCAGCATCGGTCTGCTCGGGCAAGCGCTCTTCTCGGCACGCTTCCTGGTACAGTGGATCGCGTCCGAGCGGCGCAAGCAGAGTGTCGTTCCGGTCCAGTTCTGGTACTTCTCCGTCGGCGGCGGCCTCACGCTGCTGGCCTATGCGCTCTACCGGCAGGATCCCGTGTTCATCATCGGCCAGGGCGCCGGCCTCTTCGTGTACGCGCGCAACCTCTACTTCATCCGCCGCTCCCCCGGGCGGCTGGCCGGTCACCCGGAGTGATAGAATGGCCGCACTTCCGCCCCGGAGGAGACACCACGTGGCCTCGACGCTGAACTGGACCCAGGTGCACACCCGCCCCATCCTCATGATCCCCGGCCCCACCGAGCTGCCGTGGCCGGTGATCCAGGCGCTGAACCAGCCGCCGTCCATCCAGTACGACCGCACCTTCGACGAGAGCGTGCTGGAGCCGACGACGCTGGCGCTGCGCGAGGTGTTTCGGACGACGGGCGAGGTGATCATCATGCCGGGCTCGGGCCGCACCGCGCTGGAAGCGGGCGCGCTGTCGGTGATCGAGCCGGGGGACCGCGTGCTGGTCGTCGGGGCCGGGGTGTTCGGCGGGCTCATGCGCGAGATCATGGGCCGCGTCGGCGCCGACCTGACCGAGTTCCCGGTCGAGTGGGGCGCGCGCCTCGACCTCGACCGCCTGGCCCGCGAGGCCGAGCGCCTGCGGCCCAAGGCCATCACGCTCGTGCACAACGAGACGTCGACGGGCACCACGTATCCCGCGGCCGAGGTCGGCACGATCGCCCGCGCGACCGGCGCCCTCTTCCTGCTCGACACCGTGTCGTCCCTGGCCGGCATCGACGTCCGCACCGACGAGTGGGGCGTCGACCTCAACATGACGGGCTCCCAGAAGTGCCTGGCGGCGCCGCTGGGCCTGGCCGTGGTCTCGGTCAGTCCGCGCGCGTGGGAGGCGATGGAGCGGCGCCGGCGGCCCGCGCACTCGTACGCCTACGACCTCCTGCGCTGGAAGGAACAGTGGGTGCCGGTGTCCCGCGGCGGCAAGGTCCCGGACGGCAGCCCGCGCCGGCAACCGGTCTCGATTCCCACGCACCTCACCGGGGCCATGCGCGCGGCCACACGGCTCATCCTGGAGGAGGGGCTGGACCATCGCGTCCGCCGCCACGCGGTGGCGGCCGGCGCGCTGCGGGCGGGCGTGGCCGCCATGGGGCTCGAGATGTTCCCCGACGCCGCGGTCGCCTCCAACACGGTGTCGTCGATCAAGGCGCCCAGGGGCATCGACACCGGCGCCGTCGTCGCGACGATGCGCGACCGCTACGGCATCCTCATCGGCACCGGGCTCGACAAGATCCGGACGACGACGCTGCGGATCGGCACCATGGCCCTGACCGCCAGCCCGCACTACGTGCTGCCGACGCTGTCGGCGCTGGAGCTGGCCCTGCGCGACCTCGGCTACAAGGCCGAGCCGGGGGCCGGCGTGGCCGCCGCCCAGCAGGCCTTCGCGAACGCCGCCTGACATGGCGGACGCCCTCATCGCCGTCCCCGACGACTTCCCGAGCGTGTTCGACGGCTCGGCCGCCCACCAGCGCGCGAAGAAGCTCGGCGAGACGCACGTCGTCACCGCCCGCGGCGCCGACGACGAGGCCGAGCTGATCAAGCGCATCGGCCGGGCCCGCGTGGCCGTCAACATCCGCGCGCACGCCCGCTTCACCGACGGCGTCTTCGCCGCCTGCCGCGCGCTGAAGATGGTCTCGGTGTGGGGCACCGGCACCGACAACATCGATCTGGAGGCGGCCGGCCGGCGCGGCCTCACCGTCTGCAACACCCCCGGCGTCAACGCCTTCGCCGTGGCCGAGCACGCCATTGCCCTGATGCTGGCCACCGGCCGCAAGATCCCGCGCATCGACCGCGAGATGCGCGGGGGCGCGTGGCCCCGCGAGATGCTCACGCAGTGCCTGGGCAAGACCCTCGGCGTGTTCGGCACCGGCACGATCGGGGCCCGCGTCGTGACGCTGGCCCGGGCGCTCGGCATGGAGGTCCTGGCCTGGAGCGCCCGCGGCGACGAGGCGCACATCAAGAGCCTCGGCGCCCGGCCGGCCGCCAAGGACGAGATCCTCCGCGAGGCCGACTTCGTCTCGCTCCATCTTCGCCTCACGCCGGAGACCCGGGGCTTCCTCACCCGCCGCGAGTTCGCGCTCATGAAAAAGACGGCGATCCTGGTCAACACCGCCCGCGGCGCGCTGGCCGACCGCGACGCGCTGCTCGACGCCCTGCGCCAGGGCCGGATCGCCGGCGCCGGGCTCGACGTGTTCCACGAGGAGCCGCTCAAGCCCGACGACCCGGTCCTCGCCCTCGCCAACGTGGTCCTTTCCCCCCACCACGCCGGGCAGACGCCGGAGGTCATCCGCGATGGCCTGCTGCGGGCGGTGGCCAACGTGGAGAACTTCCTCAAGGGCGCGCCCACCGACGTGGTGGTGGCGCCGCTCCGGTAGGTCTGGACCTGCGACCACGTCGTCCAGCTCTACAAGGACGAGGCCTTCCTCCTCCGGGCGGTGACGCATTTCATGGGCGCCGGCCTCGCCACCGGCGAGGCCGGCGTGCTGATCGCCACGCCCGACCACGTGGCCGCGGTCATCGAGCGCCTGGCGATGACGGTCGACGTCCCGCGCGCCCGGGCCCGCGATCAGCTCGTCCTGCTCGACGCCGAGACCTGCCTGGGCCGGTTCATGGTCGACGGCGTGCCGGACCGGGAGGCGTTCTTCGCGCTGGCCAACGGCGTCCTCGATCGCGTGCAGGCGGCCGGCCACGCCCGGGTCCGGCTGTTCGGCGAGATGGTGAACCTGCTCTGGCAGGACAATCTGCCGGCCACGGTGAAGCTCGAGGCGCTGTGGAGCGAGGTCCTCGCCGAGCGCCAGGTGTGCCTGCTCTGCGCCTACCGGCTCGACAACTTCGACCACCACGTCCACCGCGGGCTGCTGCACCGGATCAGCCGCAGCCACTCCCACCTGGTGCCGGTCGAGGACTACGAGCGCCTGGACACCGCCGTCGACCGCGCCTATCGCGACGTCTTCGGCGACCGCGCCGACACCGCGACGCTCCGCCAGCTGCTGGTCTCGCAACCCTCGGCCGCCGCGGCCATGCCGCCCGCCCAGGCCGCCCTCGTCGCCCTCCGCGACGTCCGGGGCGACATCGCCGACGCCGTCCTCTCCCGCGCCCGCGACTACTACGAGGCCGGGGGTCCCGACCCGGCTCCCCACGCCCTGCGCTCGGAGCGCCCCGGGCGACCCGCGGCGCTCGTCGACGTCCCGCCGAACTCCTAACCCGTCGCCGGGGGATCGCGTTCGAGCACGGTTCGGAGCGCCTCCGCGGGGGCGCGCACCTGCACGCCCGCCCGCTCTTCCTGGAGCAGCATGGGCGAGCGGGAGTCGCGCTCGCCCCACCCGCGATTGAGCGCCTCCGTCATCTCCTCCAGCACCAGGTTGGCCACCCGCATCGGCACGCGGTGCTCGCGGGCCAGGGCCACGGCGAGCGTGACGTCCTTGTGGGCCAGGCGCAGCGCGAAGTTCGGCGGGTCGTACGCGCCACGGAGAAAGCCGTCGGCGAGGCGATCGAACGTGCGCTGGCGGCCGGTCGCCCCGTAGCGCACCGCCTGCCACAGCTCCACCGGCTCCACCCCGGCCTTCACACCCAGCGTGAACACCTCGGCCAGCGCGGTCTGCACGGCGTAGGTCGTCATGTTGTGGACGAGCTTGGCGATGGAGCCGGCGCCGATCGCCCCCACGCGAATCACCCGGTCACCCATGGCGTCGAGCACGGGCGCGAAGCGACGGAGCACCGCCTCGTCGCCGCCGACCCAGATGGCGAGCTTGCGCGTGCGCGCCCCGCGCGGCCCGCCGCTGACCGGGGCGTCCAGCACAGGGATGCCGCGCTCGGCAAACACCGCGTGGATCCGCCGCACGACCGTGGGCGAGTTCGTCGACAGGTCGAAATACGCCTGGTCGGGACGCATCCCCGCCAGCAGGCCGCGTTCTCCGAGCGCGACGGCCTCCACCTCCGGCGGACCGGGCAACGACGTGAGGACGACCTCGCTGGCCTCGGCGACCTCCTGGGGCGTGTTCGCCCAGACCGCGCCGGCCGCGATATGCGGCTTGGCCGCCTCGGCCCGCAGGTCGTGGACGACCAGGGTGTGGCCACCCTGCTGGACGTTCGACGCCATGCTGGCGCCCATGATCCCCAGCCCGATGAACCCGACTCTCATGGCTCCTCCTCAGGACTCGCGCACCGCCTCGAGCGCCTTCCAGTCGAACTCCACGCCGTGCCCGGGGCGCTCGGGGGCGACGGCGAGACCGGCCTCGATCGCCAGCGGCGCGGCGATGAAGCGATCGAGGCCGAAGCCGTGGGCCTCGAGGTACGAGCGATTCGGCGCCGCCGCCAACAGGTGCACGGTGACGTCGTGAGCGCCGTGCGAGGTCACCGGCAGGTTGAGTGCAGACGCCACCACATCGCCTGCCACAGCTCCTCGATGCGCTCGGCGTCGCGCCCGGCCAGCCACCGAGCCAGGTCGCGCGCCACCAGCGCGTGCACGGCGGCCCCGCCGGTGCCCACCGTGTAGGTGTAGCCGACGCCCTCGACGCCGTCGGCGTCGCGCACGCGGACGGTGACCAGCTCGAAGCCCCGGATGCTCCCGTGGGTGCTGTCGGACAGCACCACCGGGAGCGGAATCGAGTAGTGGTCGGCCTGCACCTCGCGGATCGGCACGGCGCCCCCTCCGGTGGCGCCGAGCATACACGCACTCGAGCCCGGCCGCCGCGGCGCTTGACGGCCGCGCCGGCAGTCGTTTAAGGTCCGGCTCACGCCGCGCGAGCACCCCACGCCGCGCCGGGAGAGGACCATTATGGCGACGTTTCCGACGCTCACGTACGAGGGGCTCCGGGTGGGCGAGCAGTTCGTCTCCGACGAGCACCTCGTCACGCCCGAGGACATCGAGGCTTACGCGTTCGCGGTGGACGACCATCACCCCTGGTTCTTCGAGGACTCGCCCTTCGGCGGCCCCATCGCCCACCCGACCCTGCTCGGCAACCAGGCGCTGTTCATGCGGCACACCCGCTACGTCGTTCGCGGCGGGCTGCACGCGCGCATGGAGTTCCAATTCCTGGAGCCCATACGCCCCGGCCTGCGGGTGCGCTCGCGCGGCACCGTCGTCGACAAGTACGAGCGCCGGGGCAAGCCGTACATGGTGACGGAGTTCACGACCGAGGCCGAGGACGGCACCGTGCTGGTGCGCGGCCGCTTCGTGCAGATGCTCTTCCGGGACTGAGAGGGCGCCATGCCGACGACCACCGCCGACACCGTCACGGCCGGACAGACCCTGCCCGCGCTGGTGAAGGAGGTCACCCAGCGCAAGATCGACACCTACTCGGGCGTGCGGCCGCGCTCGATCCACACCGACGAGGCATGGGCGAAGGCGCGCGGGTTCCGCGCTCCCCTGGCCCAGGCCATGATGTCCACCGCCTACGTCTCGGAGATGATGACGCGGCTGCTGGGCGCCGGGTTCGTCAAGGGCGGAGCGATCTCCCTGGCCTTCATCAAGCCCGTCTACGCGGGCGACCGCCTCACCGTCCACGGCATCGTGACGGACAAACGCGCCGAGGACGGCGTCACCCGGGTCGTGGTCGAGGTCTGGTGCGAGAACCAGGACGGCGACAAGACAGCCCTCGGCACCGCCAGCGGCGTGCTGACAGCCCCTTCCGGCTCGCCGTGATCGCGCGCCCGCGGCCCCGGCGCCCAACCGCCGGGGTCGCCACCCTTTCACGAGATTCATTAGCCGTGCAGGCGGCGCCCGCTTCCACGATCAATCACCGCTTCGTCGAGACCAATGGCATCCGCATGCACGTCGCCGAGGCGGGCGCGGGGCCGCTCGCCGTCCTGTGCCACGGGTTCCCCGAGTCCTGGTACTCCTGGCGCCATCAGCTGGTCGCGCTGGCCGGGGCCGGGTTCCACGCCGTCGCTCCCGATCAGCGCGGGTACGGGCAGACGAGCGCGCCGGAGGCGATCGATCAGTACACGCTGCTGCACCTGGTCGGCGACGTGGTCGGCCTGCTGGATGCCCTCGGCGAGCCCACCGCGGCGATCGTGGGGCACGACTGGGGCGCGCCGGTCGCCTGGCACGCCGCGCTGCTGCGCCCCGACCGCTTTCGCGCCGTGGTCGGCCTCAGCGTCCCCTTCCGGCCGCGCAGCCCGGTGCGCCCCACCAGCGTCATGGCGCAGACGCCGGAGGCGGTCTTCTACCAGCTCTACTTCCAGGAGACCGGCGTCGCCGAGGCCGACCTCGAGCGCGACCCGCGCGCCTCGATCCACCGCCTGCTCCACTGGGCCTCCGGCGAGGCGCGTGACCCGCGCCCGCGCACGGTCGACGCCGGCGACGTCGGGATGGTGCCGCGCGCGCAGGGCCTCGTGGCGAGCCGGCCAGACCCCGGCCGGCTTCCCGCCTGGTTCACCGAGGCCGACCTGGACTTCTATGCGGGCGAGTTCACGCGCACGGGATTCCGCGGCGGGTTGAACTGGTACCGCAACATCGACCGGAACTGGGAGCTGCTGGCGCCGTGGGCCGGCGCGACGATCACCGTGCCCGCGCTGTACGTCGCCGGCGACCGCGATCTCGTGCTCGCCTTCCGCGGCATGGACCAGCTGCTGCCGGCACTCACCAAGTTCGTCCCGAACCTCCGCCGGACTCTCATCCTGCCGGGCTGCGGGCACTTGACCCAGCAGGAACGGCCCGGCGACGTCAACGCCGCGCTTCTCGAATTCCTGGGGCAACTAGGATAGGCTTGGCCGCATGGCGATGTACTGGAAGGAGATCACGGTCAACTGGGGCGAATCCGACCCCTTCGGCCTCGTCTACTACCCGCGCATCGTCGCGTGGTTCAACGACACCGAGCACGAGCTGTTCCGGATCATCGGCTATCCGATCGAGCAGATGATCAAGAATGACCGGACGACGTTCGTCATGGGCGAGATCCACTTTCGTTTCATCGGTCCCGCCGCCTACGGCGACCGCATCGTGACCACCATCCACCTGGCCGAGGTTGGCGAGCACACGCTGCACTGGAACTGCAAGGCCAAGAACGCCGTGACCGGCGCCCCGGTGAGCGAGGGACGGGCCACGCGCGTGTACGCGCGGATCAACGAGGACGGCACCCTCAAGGCCCAGCCGATCCCCGACGACATGCTGCGCGCCCTGCGCGAGCTGGGCGACCTCAAGCACCTGCGCAGCAACAGCGGGCCGACCCGCCTGGCCGCCGAGCGCTGACGCCGCGCCGGCCCGCCGAAGGCGACCGTGGGCCGCGAATTCGACGTCATCACCTTCGACTGCTACGGCACGCTCATCGACTGGGAGGCCGGCATGATCGAGGCTTTCCGGGATGCCGCCGTCACCGACGGGGTGAGCCTCGACCCGGGCGCCGTGCGGCACGCCCTCTTCGATACCCGGCGGGCCGAGGCGGGGGAGTACCGCAGCTATCGCGAGATCCTCACCGACGCGGCGATGCGGGCGGGGGCGCAGCTCGGGTGGACGCTCAGCCGCGGGCGGGCCACGTTCTTCCCGGAGAGCCTGCCGGACTGGAAGCCCTTCCCCGATACCAACGCGGCGCTCGTGCGACTGCGCGACGCGGGCTACGCGCTCGGCATCCTGTCGAACGTGGACGATGACCTGCTGGCGGGAACGCGACGGCACCTGGCGGTGAGTTTCTCGCTCCTGGTTACGGCCCAGCAGGTTCGCTCCTACAAGCCGGCCCCTGGACACTTCACCGCGGCGCGGGGCCGGATTGGTGGGCAGCGCTGGCTCCACGCAGCACAGAGCTACTTCCACGACGTGACGCCGGCCGTCGGGCTCGGCATTCCGGTCGCCTGGATCAACCGGAAAGGCGAGCGACCGGCCGGGCCGGCCCGCCCGCATCGGGAATTCCGCACCCTCACCGAACTGGCCGACTGGCTCGCCTGAGCGATCCGGGGCTGGGCCCCGCTCAATCAACGATCAGGACCGCCTTGCCGGGGAAGCGGCGGGCCATGAGGTCCTGGGCGACCTGGCCGATCTCGGTCCACGGCCGCTCGAGGCTGATGTGCGGCGCGAGCTGGCCCGCGGCGACGAGGTCGGCGAGCCGCCGGAGGCCCACGCCGGCCGGCTCGTTGCCCAGCTCCAGGAACAGATAGAAGCCGTACAGCGTGGCGCGCCCCCCGACGAAGAACTGGCGGGCGTCGAAGGTGACCTCGCTCCCGGCCGAGACGCCGAGCGTGACGCAGACTCCGCCCCGCTCGATGGCGGCCAGCGCGGTGCCGAGCGTGCGCCCACCGACCGAGTCGATGATCAGGTCGTACTTCGGCGAGGCGGGGATCTCGTCGCCGACCGTGACCTCGTGCGCCCCCGCCTGGCGCAGCGCCGCCGCCTGGTCGGCGCGTCTCGCGCTCGCCGTCACGTGAGCGCCGCCCAGCCGCGCGAGCTGGATGGCGAAGTTGCCGACGCCGCCGGTGGCGCCGGTGACCAGCACGCGGTGGGCGAGCAGTGGCCCGCGCTTGGCGAGCGCGTAGAGCGCGGTCAGCCCCGCCACCGGAAACGTGGCGGCCTGCGAGAAGGTGACCTTGTCGGGCAGCTCGGCGAGCGCCTGGGTAGACACGGCCACCCGCTCGGCCCACGCGCCCTCGGGCAGCAGTCCCGCCACGCGCGCGCCCGCGCGCGGCCCCGCGCCGCCAGCGGCGGCGCGCTCGACGGTGCCGGCCAAGTCCCAGCCCGGCCGCCAGCCGGCCGCGGCCATGGTCGAGCGCCGGACCTCGCCGCGGTTCAGCGACAGCGCTCTCACGCGCACCACGGCCTCACCCCGGTCGGGGGCGGGCTCCGGCACGGCGCGGATGACGAGACGACCGGGCACTTCGGGGTCGACGACGACGGCACGGTTGGTGCTCATGGCTCCTCCGGCGGCGCGGCGTTCGATGCGGTCGACGGCGGCCGCGCCGACACGATACCATTGCGGCCCATGACCGCCGGTCCCACGTGGCTCGGCCAGTTTCCCGGGAACTTCGTCTGGTCGAACGCCGCGCTCGTCACCAAGGGCATGGCCCCCTACGGCGCCGTGGCGCTGGGCGAGATCGACGAGGTCTGCCAGCGGCTGCTCCCCCGCCAGGCGGAGCCCGATGCGTGGCGGCAGGAGTGGTGCGCGATGGGAACCCGCCTGGAGGCGGTCGCGGCCAAAGCAGCGGCCGAGGGCCGCGAGATGACGGCCGGCAACTACTACCTGCGCGCCGGCATTTCTACTTCACGGGCGAGCGCTTCGTGCCGCCAGGCGACCTCAAGCAGGAGATCGGGCGCAAGGCCCTCGCCTGCCAGCACGCCGGGCTGCGGCGGCGCCATGCCAACATCGAGTTCGTCGAAGTGCCCTACGAGGGCGCGACGCTGCCGGCTCTCTTCATGAAGGCGCCCGGGGTCGCCGGCCGGGCGCCGGCCGTGGTCGTGTTCGACGGCACGGACAACTGCAAGGAGATGAGCGTGCTCTTCGCCGGGCTCGAGTTCGCCGCGCGCGGCATGCACACGCTGGCCATCGACGGCCCCGGCCAGGGCGAGTCGCTGCGGCTGCGCGGGCTCAGCGCCCGCCACGACTACGAGGTGCCCGGAGCCGCCGCCTACGACTACGTCGCCGCGCGGGCGGACGTCGATCCGGCCCGCGTGGTCGTCATGGGGTACAGCTTCGGCGGCTACTACGCCGCGCGCATCGCCGCCTTCGAGCGCCGCTACGCCGCCGGCGTGGCATTCGCCGCCCTGCACTGGGATCTCGCCGGCTGGCAACGCGAGATGAAGCGCCGGCACGCGAGCGACCCGCGGACGACGGCCCAGTCGACCTTCCACTTTCCCTGGGTCATGGGCTGCCCCGACATCGACGCGGCGATCGAGAAGGCCGGGCGCTTCTCGCTCGCGGAGGTCGCCGCCCGGATCACCTGCCCATTCCTCGTCGTCCACGCCGAGGACGACCAGGTGGTGCCGGTCGCCTCGGCGCGCCGGCTCCACGACGCGCTCGGCTCCACCCGCAAGCAGCTCAAGATCTTCACGGCGGCGGACGGCAGCACGTACCACGCGCAAGCGGACAACCGGCAGGTTGGCGTCGACTACATCGCGGACTGGATCGAGGAGACGCTATGACGCGCAGCACGGCGCGCATTCTCACGACGCACACCGGCAGCCTGCCCCGCCCGGCCGACCTGACGGCGATGCTGGAGGCGCTGGACGCCGGCACCCCGCCCGACCCCGCGGTCTTCGAGGCGCGGGTGCGCCGCGCGGTCGCCGACGTCGTGCGCCGGCAGGTCGACGCCGGCGTGGACGTCGTCAACGACGGCGAGCAGGGAAAGGTGGGCTACTCGACGTACGTGCGGCACCGTCTCACCGGCTTCGGCGGCCGCAGCGCCGTTCCCACCCGGGCCGACTGGGCGGACTTCCCCGAGGCGGCCGCCCGCAGTGAGCGCCGCTCGACCGTGTCGCGGCCCTCGTGCAACGGGCCCATCGACTGGCAGGACCGGACGGCCGTGCAGACGGACACCGCCAATCTGCGATCCGCGCTGGCCGGCGTGCAGCCGGCCGAGGCGTTCATGACGGCCGCCTCGCCGGGCGTCATCGCTCACTTCCTGCGCAACGAGCACTATCCGAGCCGCGAGGCCTACCTGGCGCGTCTGGTGGACGTCATGAAGGAAGAGTACGACGCCATCCACCGGGCAGGCTTCGTGCTCCAGGTCGACTGCCCGGACCTGGCCATGAGCCGGCACCTGGCCTTCCCCGACCTCAGCGATGCGCAGTTCCTCAAGATCGCCGAGGGCAACGTCGAGGCGCTCAACCACGCGCTGCGCGACATTCCGTCCGATCGGATGCGCCTGCACCTGTGCTGGGGCAACTACGAGGGTCCCCACCATCGCGACATCCCGCTCGAGCGGATCCTGCCCATCGCGCTCAAGGCGCGGCCCCAGGCCCTGTCGTTCGAGGGCGCCAACCCGCGCCACGAGCACGAGTGGATCGTGTTCCGCCAGCTGAAGCTGCCCGACGATCGGATCATCATCCCCGGCGTGCTCGATTCCACGACCAACTTCATCGAGCACCCGGAGCTGGTGGCCCAGCGCCTCGTCCGCTACGCGGAGCTGGTGGGGCGCGAGCGCGTGCTGGCCGGCAGCGACTGCGGCTTCGCGACGTTCGCGCGCTCGCCGGTGGTCGAGCCGGAGATCGCGTGGGCCAAGATCGGCTCGCTGGCCGAGGGGGCCCGCCTGGCGTCGGCGCGGCTCTGGCCCGGGCGCTAGTCGCTCCTGGCTCGGCGCACCAGCTCGGCCATCGTGGCGGCCGGGGGCTGGGCCTCGTTCGACAGGCCCTGGACCACGCCGGCCCGGTCGGCCGCCGGGCGGTTCTGGCTCACCTTCCACTTCCCGATCAGCCGCGCGATCGGGATCTCGAGCCCGACGATGGCGCCGAGCTGGGTGTCGATGTACTCGGGCGGGGCGTCGGTCATTTTCCACGGATGGGGACGCCCGGACTCGTGTCGAGTCGTGAGCCGCTCGACGAAGGCTCGCAGCCACGCCCGGTCCTCGATGAACCGCGGCGTCCCGTGCGCGTGCACGACCGCGTAGTTCCACGTCGGCACCACCCTGCCGGTTTCCTGCTTGGTGGGATACCAGGCCGGTGAGATGTACGTCTCGGGTCCCTGGAACAGCACCAGCGCCTCCGCCTCGCGCGCGAACTCCCGCCAGACGGGATTCGCGCGGGCGACGTGGCCGCGGAGCGTGCCGAACGGCGCGGGGTCGGGATCGACCTCGAAGGGGATGTGGTTGGCGTCGAGACCGCCCGGCGTGAGCGTGACCAGCGCGCCCAGCGGGTGGGCGCGGATCAGCGCATGAAGCGTCTCGACCCGCGTCTCCTCGAAGTGCCGGGGCAGGTACATGGGCGCCTCAGCGTTTCCGCGGCCGCACGTCCCCCAGCGGCGCCGACCACAGAGAGGGATCGATCAGCATGAGCGCCGGCTCCTCCATGCCGTTCATGGTCCCTCCCGGGTGCCCGCCCTGGTAGACTGGGGCGGGCTTCAGAGCCACGTCCTTCACCCGACCACGACGAGGAGCCAGCGATGCGCACGTACTACGAGGTCCAGCTGGGCGATCATACGATCAATCCGCGTGAACTGCACGGCGAGGATATCGCCCGGGCCGGCCGCTACCTGATCGCGAAGACCCTGCTCGACCTGGGCGCGGCCACCGTCGATCCCCTGTCGCCGCAGAATCCGCTGATCTTCTCGGCCGGCCCCTTCGCCGGCACCAGCTTCTCCAACGCCAACCGTACGAGCGTGGGGTGCAAGAGCCCCCTCACGGGCGGCATCAAGGAGTCCAACGGCGGCGGCTCCTTCAGCTACGCGCTCGGCCAGCTGAAGATCGCCGGCTTCACGCTGCACGGCGCCTCGCCGAACTGGGTGGTCATCCACTTCAAGAAGGACGGCACCGTCGACTTCGACGACGCCGCGCCGTACCTCGGCAAGGGCAACTTCGAGGCGAACAGCCTGCTGCTGAAGCGCTACGGCAAGAAGGTCGCCGTCGGCCTGTGCGGACCGGTCGGCGAGTACCAGGGGCTCATCGCCGGCATCGCGTTCAGCGACAAGGACGGACGGCCGGCGCGCCTGGCCGCGCGCGGCGGCGTGGGCGCCGTCATGGGCAGCAAGAAGGTGAAGGCGATCGTGGTCGACCTCGACCGGATCCCGCCCTTCAATGAGCCCAAGAAGGTCAACGCGGCCATCAAGGACTACTCCAAGCTGCTCCTGGCCGACGGCATCGTGACGAACTTCTACCAGAAGATCGGCACCATGGGCATGGCCGACGTGCAGAACCAGATGGGCGGACTGCCGGTGAACAACTTCAGCGCCGGCCAGCAGGTCGACATCTCGACCGGCGAGAAGTTCAAGATGGGCGGGCAGTACATCACCGAGCTGAACAACTCGCGCGGCGGCGAGCAGACGCACGCCTGCATGCCGGGCTGCGTCATCCAGTGCAGCAACGTCTACGCCGACGCCTCCGGCAAGGAGGTCGTGTCGCCGGTCGAGTACGAAACGCTCGGGCTGCTCGGCACCAACTGCGGTCTGAGCGACCCCGACGACCTCGCCCAGCTCAACCAGGTCTGCAACGACCTGGGCGTCGACACCATCGAGACCGGCGCCACGCTGGCCGTGCTCATGGAGGCGGGCCTGGGCGCCTTCGGGGACGCGAAGTTCATGGCCGACTGCCTGGCCGAGGTCCGGGCCGGCTCCGAGCAGGGCCGCCGGTGGGCCCAGGGCACGGCGCGCGTCGGCGAGCACTACCGGGTCAGGCGCGTGCCCGTCATCAAGAAGCAGGCGATCAGCGCCTACGACCCTCGCGTGGTCGAGGCCACCGGCATCGCGATGATGGCCACCGCCCAGGGCGCCGACCATACGGCCGGCAACCTGCCGCGCCTCAAGACCCGCGAGATGGACCTCGACAACCTGATCGAGCAGAGCCTGGTGGCCCAGACGAACACGGCGGCGACGGACTCCCTCGGCCTCTGCATCTTCGGCCGCAGCGTCACCGAGCCCAACGTGGAGTTCATCATCAACGCCATCAACGCCGCCTGCGGCACCACGCTGACCAAGGACTTCTTCCCCGCCCTCGGCCGCGAGACCCTGAAGCTGGAGGCGGAGTTCAACCGCCGGGCCGGCTTCACCGAGAAGGACGACGAGCTGCCGGCGTTCTTCTACGCGGAGGCGCTGCCCCCGACGAACCACGTGGCGCGCTTCCACGGGGCCGACGTCCATCGCATGTACGAGCGCCTGTCCGCCTGAGCAAGAGACGCCTCTGCGCCCGGCCTCGAGAATCAGAAGTACTCGAAGGTCCCCGGCTCGCGCGCCATCGCCAGCCGCACCTGCGCCATGAACACCAGGTAGGGATGCGCGCCCAGCGCGACGAGGCGGTCACGGTCGCCGGCCGCCAGCGCGGCGCGCGCCTCCGCGTCGAGGCCGGCCTGGCGGGTGGCGGCCTCGGGATCCGTCACGTAGCGGTCACGGGCGGCGGTGTCGGACTTCAGCGCGAACAGGAATCGGTTGAGCGGATAGGCCGCGGCCGGCGGGAAGAAATAGTGCGCGTCCATGCTCACACCGGCCACGCCACCACGGCGTTGCCGTGGTGCCAGGACGGCTCGTAGCCGAGCACCTCGGCGCGGGCGGGGCCGAGCGCGCCCAGCAGCGTGATCCAGGTGCGCAGCTCGACGTTGCCCGCCTTGTCCAGCTCCTCGCCGGTCAGGCGCGCGGTCTCGGCGCCGCGGCCCTCGGCCAGGGAGGCCAGGAGCGCACGGTCGAAGTCGTAGTCGGGCGAGCCGTAACGGTCCGTCCCCGGGAAGTGCGACAGCCCGCCGGAGGCGACGAGCGCGACCCGCTCGGCGCGCGCGTCCACGATGCGCCGCAGGGCCCGGCCCCAGGCGTAGCAGCGGCGCGGGGGCGGCTGGGGCGGCAGGTAGACGTTCACGTAGAGCGGCACGATGGGCGGCGCGGGCTCCGGCATCGTGAAGTGCAGCGGGACGTAGAAGGCGTAATCGAGCGGCACGTCCTGCGAGTACGTGAGGTCGAAGCCGGCCTCGATCCCCTGCTCGACGATCGCGCGGGCCAGGGGCTCGTGGACGTCGAAGGCGTAGCGATAGCGACCGAATTCGCCCGAGGCCTTCCGGCCCACGAAGACCGCCAGCGCCGGCACCGCGTTCAAAAAGAAGCCCTCGATGTGATCCCCGCCGATGACGCCCACGACGTCCGGCCGGGCGGCGACGAGCCGGCGCTTCACCTCCGCGCAGGCCGCGTGGACGCGCAGGACGAGGTCGCGGTCTTCGGTGGCCGGGCGGACGAGCAACTGCGGAGTATGGGGGAGCGCGAAGGCGGCCACCAGCGGCATGGCCCGAAGAATACCTCAGCTCGGCCGGCGGCCGGCGCGATACCAGTCGGCGATCTCCTCGCCCGTCGTGAACCACACGCCCCGCTTGGCGCGCATGTAGTCGTAGACGGCCTCGAAGTACTTGATGCGGTGGGGGGCGCCGTGGATATAGGGGTGCACGGCGATGGCCATCACGCGCGGGTTCTTCGCCCCCTCGGCGTACAGGCGATCGAACTGGTCGCGACAGCGCTGCACCCACGCCCCGGACTCGTGGTGCTGGATGACCATCATGGGGATGTCGTTCAGCTCGAGCGTGTAGGGCACCGAGACGAGCGGGCCGCGCGCGGTGCGGATCTCGTACGGTTGATCGTCGTTGACCCAGTCCGAGACGTACTCGAGGCCCTCCTCGGCCAGATAGTCGAGCGTCTCCCAGGTCTCCGTCAGCCCCGGCCCCAGCCATCCTTTCGGCGCCCTCCCGGTGAACTTCGTGAGCGTCTCCACGGCCTCTCTGATCGCCGCTCGCTGATCCGGCAGCAGGTGCATTGCCCCCTGGCGCACGCCGTGGCCCATGAACTCCCAGCCGGCGTCGAGCATCGCCCGCGCCACCCGCGGGTAGGACTGGCACACGCTGGCGTTGACCGCCGTCGTCGCCTTGAGCTTGCGCTGCTGCAGCGCCTCGAGGAGCCGCCAGAACCCCACGCGCATGCCGTACTCGTGCCAGGCCCAGTTGGGCACGTCGGGCGTGGTGGCCACCCCCTGGGGCGCCGTGAGGTACTGGCGGGCCATCGGCTTCTCGATGTCCCACTCCTCCACGTTGACGATGGTCCACACGGCGATGCGGGCTCCCCGCGGCAGCGTCCAGCGGGGACGGTCGACGATGGCCGAGTAGTCGAAGCGCTGGGGGGGCAGTCTCATGCCGCGGTTATAGTACAATCTCGCCCCGTGACCAAGTCGGCCACGGTCGACGTGCACGCCCACTACTTTCCCGAGCGGTTCCTCTCGATCATCGACGAAGCCGGCCAGTCGTTCGGCGCCCGCGTCGACCGGGGCAACGCGGCCGGTCCCGTCATCGAGCTGAAGGGCTCGCGGACGGTGCCGCTGGACGCCACTTACTGGGACCTCGACCGCCGGGTCAAGACGATGGACCGGGCGCGGGTGGACGTGCACGCCCTGTCGCTGACGGCGCCGATGGTCTATTTCGCCGACGGGCCGGTCGGCGCGCGCCTCGCCCGGGCGGTCAACGACGCCATGAACGCGGCTCACACCGCGTACCCCGACCGCTTCGTGGGCTGCGCGACCCTGCCGATGCAGGACCCCAAGCTCGCGCTGGAGGAGGTGGAGCGCGTCAAGGACCTGCGCGGCATCCGGGCGATCTACCTCGGCACCAACGTCAACGGCCGGGACCTGTCCGAGCCGGATTTCGCGCCGGTCTTCGCGCGGTGCGAGGCGCTCCGCCTGCCCGTGCTGCTGCATCCGCTGAGCGTGATCGGGGCCGCCCGGCTCGGAACGTTCTACCTGAACAATTTCCTCGGCAACCCCTTCGACACCGCGGTCGCCGCGGCCCATCTCGTCTTCGGCGGTGTGCTCGACCGTCACCCCCGGCTCGAGGTCTGCCTGCCGCACGCCGGCGGCGCCATGCCCTACCTGGTGGGACGGCTCACCCACGGCCAGCGCGTCCGGCCGGAGACGAAGGGGGTGGCCCGGCGTCCATTCGAGCGCTACCTGCGCCGCTTCACCTACGACACGATCACCCACTCGCCTCGCCTGCTGAAGTTCCTGGTCGATACCGTCGGCGCCGACCGGGTGATGCTCGGCAGCGACTACTGCTTCGACATGGGCGACACCCGCCCCGTCGACGTCGTCACCAAGCAACTCCGCCTCAACCGGGCCGACCAGCACCGGATTCTGGGCGCGACCGCTGCCCGCCTGCTCCGCCTCCACTGAGGGAGCGCGTCAGCATGGTTCTGGATCACCCGGACGTTCAGCTTCGTGCTGGCGCTGGTGGCCGGCGCCCTCGCCGTCGCGCTGATCGGCGTGGACGGACGAGGCCGTGAAGTCGCGTTACCCGCGCGTGGCCCGACGCGTCACTTGACGCTGGAGGGCACGTCGGTCCAGCGGTACGCGATCACGTAGCCGTCCACGCGGGCGCCGGTGGAGGCGACGCAGGAGCACGGCTGCCCGGGCGGCGTGAGGTTGGCCACCCGGCAGTGGCCCAGCTTCGTCGTACACGCGCGCTCCAGCGTGTGGGGCGACTGGGTGGGGATCTGGTGCCGAACGTCGTCCTTGCTGATGTCGCCGGTGGAGAACCCGCCGCCGGGAGTGACGATGCTGCCGCCCAGCAGGAGCACGATCAATGCGACGCGGACCGGCATGCCCCGAGTCTAGCGCATCCCCGGCCGAGCGCGGCAGCCGCTCGACCTCGCGCGGCTCACCCGCGCGCCAGCTCGGTGATGACGACCGCCAGGTCCTCGCCGCCGTGGCCGGCGGTCTGGGCCGCGGCGTAGAGCCGCTCGGCGACGTCGGTGAGCGGCACGCGGGCGCCGACGACGCCGGCGGCCTCCTGGATGAGGTGGAGGTCCTTCATGAAGAGGTCGAGCTTCATCTGGGCGGGGAACTCGCCGCTGACCATCATGGGCCCGCGCACCTCGAGCATCCGCGAGGTCGCCGCGCCGGTCCTGAGCACGTCGAGGACCATCCGGGGATCGAGGCCGCCCCGCCGGGCCATGGTCAGGGCCTCGGCCACCGAGGCGCTGTTGAGCGCGACCAGCAGGTTGGCGACGAGCTTGAGCAGCATGGCCCGGCCGGCGGCGCCGATGTGCACGGGGCCGGGCAGAACCGACTCCAGCAGCGGGCGCCAGCGCTCGTAGGCCGCGCGGTCGCCGCCGACGAAGATGACGCCGTGGCCCCTGGCCACCATGCCGCTGGTGCCGCTGATCGGGCAGTCGAGGAAGGCGAGACCGCGCGCCGCCGTTTCCTGCGCGAGGCGCTCGGTGAGCGCGGGCGAGATCGTGCTCATCTGGAAGATGGTCTGGCCCGAGCGCGCGCCGGCCACGATACCGTCGCGGCCGAGGATCGCGTGCTCGACGGCGGCCAGCGAGGGCAGGAGCGTGCACACGGCCTCCGAGCCGCGGGCGACGTCGGCCGCCGACGTGGCCGGCGTGCCACCGAGCGCGGCCAGGCGGTCCAGGCGGCCGGGGACGATGTCGTAGCCCACGACCGCGTGACCGGCGTCCCGCAGCCGGGACGCCACGGCGTGGCCGAGCAGGCCGACCCCGACGATCCCGATCGTGGCCATCAGATCATCGACGGGCGAACCCCGCCCAGAGCCCGTGCAGCAGGTCGAGCGCCGGCGCCGGCAGCGGCCCCCGCTCGACCGCCGCGATCGCCGTCTCCAGCTGCTCGAGGGTGGAATAGCCGACCAGCACGGTCGACACACCGCTGCTGGCCAGTGAGAAGCGAATCGAGGCTTCCACCAGGCTGTCGGCGTAGCCCTTGTCGACGACGGGCCGCAGCCGGGTGGCGTGTTCCACGTCGCTGGCGTAGTCGGGTCCGGACGCGATCGGTGCCACGTGGGGCATGGCCACCGCGTGGCGCTGCACGACGCCGCTCAGGGCGCCGGCGGCCAGCACTCGAATGTTGATGACGCCCACGCCGCGCTGCCGCGCGCGGTCGGCCAGCCGCTCGAAGTCCTGGGCCGGGAAGCCGGCGGGGACGGCGACGGCGGCGCTCGGGTTCAGGAGATTGAGGCAGACCTGGGCGGTGTCGACGGCGCCGGCGTCGATGACCTCGAGGACAGCCGCGGTGTCGCCGAGCGCGGTGATGCCCGCGAACCGGATCTTGCCCTGGCGCCGCAAGGCCTCCAGCGCCGGCACCACCTCGTCCAGCACCCGGGCCGCCGGCAGGCCGCGGCCCGGCGCCGGCGCACCGTCCTCGCGCACGATCAGGTTGTGCAGCTGGAGGAGATCGACGCTGTCCATGCCGAGCCGCTCGAGGCTCGCGTCGAGCGAGCGGGCGATGGCGCCGGCCGTGTCGCGCTCGCCCGGATCGACCCGGAACTTGGTGCCCACGTAGGGGCGCAGGCCGAGCGCCTTCAGCGTGCGCCCCAGGTTGCGCTCGGACTCGCCGCTGCCGTACGAGGCCGCGGTGTCGAAGTAGTTGATGCCGGCCTCGACGGCCCGCGCCACCGCCCGTTCACGCTCGGCCGGCGTGCCGCGGACGATCAGCCCGCCCACGTCGCCGCACCCGAAGCCGAGCGCCGACACGCGCAATCCGGACCGGCCGAACGGTCGCAGTTCCATCGGTCTCCTCCTGGCGCCCGAATACTACAACGGATTCCTTGACGGCTGCGCACCGGCGCGGCTAGCCTGATGCCCGCCATGACCACCACCTTCGACTTCGACCGTGTCGTCGACCGCCGCCCCACCGACAGCAACAAGTGGCGCAAGTTCCCGCCCGACGTCCTGCCGCTGTGGGTCGCCGACATGGACTTCCCCTCGCCGCCGGCCGTCGTGCAGGCATTGCGCGCCCGCGTCGAGCACGGCTTCTTCGGCTACCTGGCCGAGCACAACGACCTGCCCGAGGTCGTCGCCGAGCGGGTCGCCAAGCGCTACGGCTGGCGGGTGAGCCCGGAGGCGGTCGTGACGCTGCCCGGCGTGATCGCGGGCTTCAACCAGGCGCTCCGGGGCCTGACGGCGCCGGGCGAGGGACTGCTCATCCAGACGCCGGTGTATCCGCCGATCCTGCGCTCGGCCTTCAATCACGGGCTGCGCCGCGACGAGCATGCGCTGGCGCGCGGCTCCGACGGCCGGTACACGATCGACCTCGACGCGTTCGCGGCGGCCGTTGGCGACGACACCCGGGCCTTCCTGCTCTGCAACCCGCACAACCCGGTGGGCCGGCTGTTCGGGCGCGCCGAGCTCGAGGGCCTCGCCGGCGCCTGCCGGCGCCGCGATCTCTGGATCATCGCCGACGAGATCCACTGCGACCTGCTCCTCGACGGCCGCCAGCACGTGCCGATCGCCTCGCTGGCGCCCGAGGTCGAGGCCCGCACGATCACGCTGATGGCGCCCAGCAAGACGTTCAATCTGCCGGGGCTCAAGTGCGCGGTCGCCATCGTCCCCAACGCCGCACTGCGGGCGCGGTTCGTGGCCGCCGCCGCCGATCTCGTCCCGAAGATCGGCGTGCTCGGCTATACCGGGGCCGTCGCCGCCTACCGCGAGGGCGACGCCTGGCTGGAGGCGCTCCTGCGCTACCTCGCGGCCAACCGCGACTTCCTGGTGCAGCAGGTGCGCGCGACGCTCCCGGGCGTGACGGTCTGGCCGCCCGAGGCCACCTACCTGGCGTGGCTGGACTGCCGCGCCGCCGCAATCCCGGGTGACGACCCCCATACGTTCTTCCTGGAGCGTGGCCGGGTCGCGCTCAACGACGGCCGGACGTTCGGCCCCGGCGGCGACGGCTTCGTGCGATTGAACTTCGCCTGCCCTCGCCCGCTCCTCGCCGAGGGCCTGGACCGGATGGCGCGGGCGCTGGCCACGCGCTGAGCGATCGCCCCGAGGAGGCGGCATGACGCGCTACATCGATCTGTCCGTCACCGTCGACGACACCACGCTGAGCCCTCCGTCGACCAACATGCGGCTCGACATCACGCCGCACCGGCGGGGCCCCGGCTTCTGGCAGGTGTCGAGCGTGAGCCAGAGCCTGCACACCGGCGCCCACATCGACTCGCCGCTGCACGTGTTCAGGGACGGCATCACCACCGCCGAGATCGCGCTCGACCAGGTGATGGGCGAGGCGCTGGTGGTCGACCTCTCGTTCGCCGGCGCCAATCACGAGATCACGATCGACGATCTCAGGCGGGGCGGCGCCGACCAGGTGAAGCCGGGGGACATCGTCCTGCTCCGTACCGGCTGGACCGACACGATGTACGGCACCTGGCCCGACTACTTCACCCAGTCCCCGTACTTCCCCCCCGCGTCGGCCGAGTGGCTGGTGGCCAGGGGCCCCAAGAACGTCGGCTTCGACTTCTTCGAGGAATACTGTGCCCGCCTGCCCGACTTCTCCTCGGAGGACTTCCCGATGCACCGGGTGATCCTCGGCGCCGGCGTCGTCATCATGGAGGGCCTCACCAACCTCGGCGCCCTGCCCCGGCGCCGCGTCGATTTCGCAGCACCGTTCTACAAGATCGCCAAGACCGAGGGCGCGCCCGCGCGCTTCTTCGCCATGGTGGACTGAGGCCATGCCACGCGGCGCGCTCGTCCCGGCGCTGCTCGTCCTGCTCGTCCTCCCGCCCCTCGCCGGGGCGGCGCCGCCCCCCGACGCCTGGCTCGAGGGCTACGCGACCGCCGTCCTCGAGCGCGAGGTTGGGCTGACGGTGCCCTCGCTGCGCGCGACGCAGGGAATCATCACGCTGACCGCCAGCGACGTCCCCGTCCCCGACCGGCCCCGCGTGGTCGCCGCGCTCCAGGCGATCCGCGGCGTCACCCGCGTGGAGCTGGTCGGCGGCCCGCCCCCGGCACCGCGCGCCGAGGGCGAGACGCGCCCGCCGATCGTGCTCGCCGAGTGGCAGACCGGACTCCTGCCGGGCGGCACGCTGTTCCGGCGACTGATCGCCGATCCTCGCTGGCCGCACTTCGCGGCGTCCTACCAGCGCTACCTGCACGACCGCCAGCTGCGGGACGTCGGCGCCGTGTCGTTCGGCGAGACGTTCACGCTGCTGCGTGACCGGCTCGGGCCGGCCTGGTGGGAGGTCGGCATCCAGGCCGGCGTCTTCGCGGTGTTCGATCTCGACGCCGAATCCAGAGACCTCGTGAACGCCGACTATCTGGTCGGCGTGCCCCTGAGCGCCCGCTACGGGGACTGGTCGGCGATCCTTCGCGTCTTCCACCAGAGCAGCCATCTCGGCGACGAGTTCCTGTTGCGCACGCAGCCGGAGCGGATCAATCTCAGCTACGAGAGCGTCGACCTGCGGCTGTCCCACGAGTTCGGCGACGTGCTGCGCCTCTACGGCGGCGGGGGCTACCTGTTCAACCAGGAGCCGGCCAGCCTCGACCCGTGGTCGCTCCAGTACGGCGCCGAGCTCCTCAGCCCGTGGCCGCCGCGCGACGCCGGCTGGCGGCCGATCGCCGCCGTGGATCTGCAGCATCGCGAGGAGAACGCCTGGTCGCTGGACTTCTCGCTGCGGGCCGGCATCCAGCTCGACGGCGTGCTCGTCACGCGCCATCTCCAGATCCTGCTGGAGTACTTCAAGGGCCGGTCGCCCAACGGGCAGTTCTACAAGGACACGATCGAGTATCTCGGCCTGGGCGCACACTTCCACTTCTGAGGAGACCAGATGCGGATCGTCTTCCCCGACGGCGCCGGGTGCGTGCAACACCCCTCGGAGCTGGCGCCCTTGCGCAAGCTCGGCGAGGTCGATTTCTACGACGGGGTCCCGCGCGACAAGGCCGAGCTGATCGCCCGCCTGCGCCCGGCCGAGGCCGTGGTCCTCGACTACTCGGAGATGGACGCCGAGGTCCTGCGCGCGTGCCACCGCCTGCGCTTCGTCAGCTTTCTCGGCATCGGCTACAACAGCTGCATCGACGTGGCCGAGGCCACGCGCCGCGGCGTGGCCGTCGCCTACACGCCGGACTACGGCGCCACCTCGGTGGCCGAGCACGCGCTGGCCATGATCCTGGCGCTCACCCGGCACATCGGCCCGGCGTTCGTGAGCGTCCGGGCGGGCGCCTGGGAGCCCGGGCGGTTCACGGGGATGGAGCTGCGGGGCAAGACCCTCGGCATCGTCGGGCTCGGTCCGATCGGGGTCGAGATGGCCCGGCTGGGCGCCGGCCTCGGCATGCGCCTGCTCGGCTGGACCCGGCGGCCGTCACCCGATCGCGCGCGTCACGGGCTCACGCTCGTCTCGCTGGAGGATCTGTTCGCCACGGCGGACGTGGTCACCCTGCACGCCGCCTACACGCCGGAGTCGCAGGGGCTCGTCTCCCGCGCGCTGCTCGACCGCATGAAGCCGGGAGCGTGGTTCGTGAACACGGCGCGGGCCAGGCTCGTCGACAACGAGGCCCTGGCCGACCTGCTGCGGGCCGGCCGCCTGCGGGGCGCGGCGCTCGACGTGCACGAGTCGGAGCCGCCGCCCCCCGACTACGTGTTCCGCACGCTGCCCAACGTCCTCATCACGCCGCACATCGGCTACAACACGCGCGAGGCATCCGCCAATATGCTGGCCATCGCCATCGCCACCGTGGAGGCGTTCGCGCGGGGCGAGCGGCTGCACGTCGTCAACGGCGTGTGAGGCCGGCATGAGCCAGGACCTTCGATCCTTCGTCGCCGCCTACGAGCGGGCCTGCCCGGGGGACGTCGTGCGTGTGACCGAGCCCGTGTCGCTGGACTTCGACGTGATGGCCCTGGTGCTCGAGTACGAGCGCCGGCGCCGCTTCCCGATCCTGCTCCTCGAGCAGGTCCGCGGCTCGGACATCCCCATCGTCTGCAACGTCGTGGCGAGCCGCCGGGCCCTGGCCTTCGCGCTCGGCGTGCCGGAGGCGGGGCTGGCGGTCGAGTACGCGCGCCGGATCAAGGACCCGATCAAGCCGGTCGTCGTGGCCGACCCGCCGTTCCGCCATCGCGTCCTCACCGGACCCGACGTCGACCTCGGCCGGCTGCCGATCCCCACCTACTTCCCCGGCGATGCCGGCCGCTACCTGACGGCCGGGCTGCTGGTCGCCCGTGATCCCGACACCGGCGTCGAGACGGAGGGCTATCACCGCTTCCAGGTCAAGGGCCGCGATCGGATGGGCGTGAGCCTGCACTCGCGCCGGCGGATGTTCGAGTACCAGCGCCGCGCCGAGGCCCGCAAGCAGGCCCTGCCCTGTGCGATCGCGCTCGGCGTGCACCCGCTCGTCTCGATGGGCTCGCTCGCCTACCCGCCCGCCGACGTCGGGAAGTTCGAGGTGGTCGGCGGCCTCTTCGGCGAGCCCCTGGAGATTGCGCCGTGCTCGACGATCGACCTGCACGTGCCGGCCGCGGTCGAGATCGTCGTCGAGGGCGAGATCCTGCCGGGCGTGCGCGAGCCCGAGGGCCCCTTCGGCGAATTCACCGGGTACTTCTCCCGCCGCTCGACCGAGCACGTGTTCGTCGCCCGGGCCATCGCCCTGCGCGAGCGCCCGTGGTTCCAGTCGATCGGCTCCGGCCGGGCCGGCGACCACATCACCACGCTGGGCCTGGTGCGCGAGGCCGAAATCCACAACGCGGTGAGCCGCGTGATCCCCAACGTCACCGGCGTGCACGTGCCGCTGTCCGGCACCTCGTCGTTCACGGCCTACGTCGCCATCAGGCAGAGCCGGCCCGGCGAGGCCAAGCACGTGATCCCCATCGTGCTCGGCGTCGATCACTACCTGAAGCTGGTCATCGTGGTGGACGACGACATCGACGTCTTCGACGAGTCCGATGTCCTGTGGGCGGTGGCGACCCGCATGCAGGCGGACCGCGATCTGGTGACGATCGCCGGGAGCCTGGGGGCGATGCTCGACCCCAGCGCCGACGACCAGGGCGTCACCGCCAAGCTCGGCATCGACGCCACCCGCCCCTTCGGCGAACCGTTCGCCGACAAGCTCGTGATGGACCCCGCCCGGATGGCCTGGGCCCGGGCCGTGGTCGACCGCCTGGGCGGCTGACGCGACACCCGCGTGGCGGCGAAGTTCCTGGTGGTCGTCGCCTTCCTGATCGAGCGCGACGGCTGTCTGCTGATGCTCCGGCGGAACGCGACGAAGGATCACGCCCCCGGCGAGTGGGAGTCCGGCAGCGGGCGCGTGGAATCCGGCGAGACGCCGGTTGAGGCAGTACACCGCGAGGCGCGCGAGGAGACGGGGCTGGAGGTCGAGGTCGTCGGCGTCGTCGACACCTTTCACTACTATCGCGGCGAGGGGCGGGAGGAGGCGATCGGCATCGCCTTCCACTGCCGCGCGATCGGCGGTGAGCTGCGGCTGTCGGCCGAGCACACTGCCGCCGAGTGGGTCCCCTTCGACCGGCTCCCCCTCCTGGAGGTCAGCGACCCGCTGCGGGCGGGCCTGGCGACCCTCGTGCGCCGTCCCGATCGCTAGACGGCTGGCTCCCGGCGCCCCTTCTCGTCCATGCACGCCTTGACCTTGTTGAAGTCGGTCTGGGCTGGGCCATCGTGACGTGACACCGGCCGTCGGGCTCGACGCGGTCGAGACCGGCGTTCCAGCCGCCCGTCTCGGTCCGGCAGAAACGTCACGCCTTGAGGTGTTTGTTGAACCAGCCCACGCAGCGGTTCCAGCCGTCGTCGGCGGCCGCCTTGTTGTAGGAGGGCCGGTAGTCGGCGTGAAAGGCATGGCCGGCGCCCGGGTAGATCACGATCTCGACGTTGGGGTTGTGGGCGCGCACCAGCTCACCGAACTTCCTGGCGTCCTCGGGGGTGGGATTCTTGTCCGCCTCGCCGAAGAGTCCCAGGAACGGGATCTTGATGTCCCTGGCGAGGTCGAAGCCGGTCACCGGGCCGCTGGCGCCCTGGTAGGGCCGAGCAGGGGGCCCATACCAGGCGACCGCCGCCTTCATGTCGGGGTTCGTCGCCGCCACCTGGATCGTGGTCGAGCCGCCCCAGCACCAGCCCGTGACGCCCACGCGGTCGGCCCTCACGTTGGGGCGCTTCTTGGCCCAGTCGACCGTGGCCTTGATGTCGCCGAGCGTCTGCTCGCGCTTCTGGGACAGGACGATCTTGAGGATCTCCTGGATGTTCGTCAGGTGCCCGACACCCCCCTCGCGCACGAACAGCTCCGGCGCGACGGCGTAGAAGCCGGCCTTGGCGAAACGCCGGGTGGAGTCCTTGACGTACTCGTGGACACCCCAGATCTCCGAGATGACGACCAGGATCGGATGGTCCTTGCCGGTGGCCGGGCGCGCCTCGTACACCGGCACGCTGATACCCCCGACCGGCACCTGCTGATCCCCGGCCACCAGCCCTTCGGTGTCGGTCTTGATCGCCTGCGCCAGCACTTTCTCCACACCGAGGGCGTACCCGGCGAACGTCCCGCCCGCCACCAGCATCTGGCGGCGGGTCACTCCCGTGTCGGTCGGCACAGTCATGCGGAAGTCCTCCTTTTAGCGGTAGAAGCCAGGTTTTCGTGACCGGATTTCAGGCAGGCTGGATCATACTATGACTACAAGTCCCGATCTTGCGAGGACTTCCAAGCCGTTGCCGGAGGCCGGATGGACCTTCTCGAGGCGAAGAGCCGGGTGGCCGAGGCGCTGGTCGCATCGATCTTCCGGCGCGCCCGATACGACATCGTGCCCTACCGGGCGCCCGCCTCGCCCCTGCGCTTCGGCCGGGAGGACTTCTCCCCGGACTTCCGGGTCACCCAGGCCAGCCCCGAGGGCGCCGGCCGCGGCTTCCTCGTCGAGGTCAAGTACCGGCCGTCGGTCGAGCAGTTCATCTCGGTCGAGAACCAGCGGGGCGAGCGCTCGATCTTCCTGCTGGCCCGGCGCCAGTGGCCGTCGCTCTACTTCGTGCTGGTCACCGAGCGGCCCGAGCCGGGCCGCTCCTGCTTTCAGGCGGTGGCGTTCGAGACGCTGCGCGTCGGCGAGCCGTTCCGGACGGTGGATCTCGCCGAGGTGAAGGAGTTCGGCCTCTTTGCCCACAACGTCGAGGACCACGAGGAGCTCGTCCGCCGGATCTTCGAGCTCCTGACGGCGTAACTGATGACTCTCGTGGAATCCGGTGACGCCGGGGGCGGGGCACGGGAACCCCGGGTGCGCCACGGATGGCTCGCCTGTCGCCGTACGCTCGCTCCGGGCTCGGCGAGCGCGAGCCCCCCATCCCCCTGAAGGGGGCTGGGTCGGAGTGAGTCGAATCGCCGATCGCGCGCTCGCCGAGCCCTGCGCTCGCAACGGCGACGACGGCTCGCCATCAACGTGGCGCACCCGGGGCTCCCGTGCCCCGCCCCCGGCGTCACCACGTTTCACGAGATCCATTAGTGACATGAGGGGCCCCGACATGGCGCCCCATACCCCCAGGCTAAGCCGGGGCACTCCTCGTTATCCCGACACGCAAACTACGCCTTGCGAGACCGGTGAACCCCGTCCGCGCCTATGCTCGTGCGCAGCGCCGAATTGTCCCCGAGATAGTGCACCGGGATCACCGGACGTGACGCCGCGGACAGGTGGGCCGGGCGGGAGCGTGGTGGGGGTCTGGGGACCCGTTCCCCGCCGCCTAAGACCGTGCCCCACGCGTCGATGGAATCCAGCCGCAACGACGTCGATGCGGCCTCCCACGTGGTCCTCAGACCCCCACCACGCTCCCACCCGGCCCACCGGGCACGTCCGCTTCTAGTCCAGCTCCAGGTCGATCACCAGCTCGAAGCGCTGGTTGGGGCCGACCTGGACCTCGCTCTCCCAGACCTTGTACCCGGCCCGGCGGGCGCGGACCCGATGCCTGCCCACCGGGAGGTTCTCGACGATCAGGGTGCGGCCGAGCCGGGTTTCGCCGATGGGCTGGTCGTCCAGGAAGATCTCGACGCCGTCGATCCGGGCCGTCAGCGCCAGCGCGCCGACCTCCGGCCGCAGCTCCTCGCGCACGAACGGCTGCGGGACGGCCGCCACCGGTGCCGGCGGCGGTGGCGCCGCCGGGACCGCCATCGCCGCCGGGTTGAAGACGAAGTCGCCGGTCATCGACGACGCGTCCCAGGGGTTCTGGCGGTTCTGTGTCCTCGACTGCACGGCGATGCGCACCCGCTTGAAGACGTCCTCGATCCGCAGCCCGGGCTCGCGCAGCGCCTTGAGCAGCTCGCCGGTGTAGATCCCGTTCTTCCCGGGCTCGCCGTCCTCGGCCACGCTGCCCGGCGCCGTCGAGTAGGCGACATAGGTGCCGGCCGGCACGTCCATGAACGCCAGGCCCGGGCGAGCGAGCGGAACCGGCCCGCGAACGGGTTGTCGCGGCAGGCGTCGAGGACCACGATGTTGACGCGCGTCCTGGCCTCCTGCATCTGGATCAGCACGCTGTCGGCGTCGATCGACTCGGCGGCGACGTAGCCCTCGTTCTTGATGTCGGCGTCGACCGGCACCAGGTAGTTCTTGCCGTTCATCTGGACCCCGTGGCCGGAGTAGTAGAAGAGGCTGACGCCCCCGTTGGCGATCCGCTCGCCGAACTCGGCCACGGCCCGGCGCATGTCGCGGTAGCTCAGGTTCTCGTGGGAGAGGACCTCGAACCCGAGCCCGGTCAGCGTCGCCGCCATGGCGCGCGCGTCGAGGACCGGGTTGCTCAGCCGGACGACCGCGTAGGCGGCGTTGCCGATCACCAGGGCGACCCGCGTCTCGGTGACGGCGTCGCCGGCCGGTCGGGCCGGCGCGCTCTGGCGAGGGATCGGTCGGGGCGCCTCCTTCCCCCGGACTCTGATGGGCTCGGCGAACGCGTGGCCCGTCGCCAGCCCGGCGAGCAGGGCTGCGCACAGGAACGGGGACCTCACGAGATGACCTCCTGGCGGTGCACGGATCTTCGGCTGGCTCGCGGAGACGTTACCAAAAGCCTCCGAGGGGTCAAGCGCGGGCGGGAATTTTTTCTTTACCGTCGAAAGTAATTCCTGCCACATCACGCGCCCGTGACGTTCCGCAGCACCAGCCAGCCACCGAGCAGCGCCAGGAACGCCAGCACCACGCGGTTGAACGCCCGCGGCTCGAGCCGGTCCTGCACCCGCAGACCCACGGCGAAGCCGGCCAGCGCGGCTACCGTCAGCAGCAGCGAGCCGATCATGAGCGCGCCCGACATCAGCCCGTACCACGTCACCGCGGCCAGCTGGACGAGCTTGTAGAGCACGAACGTGAAGGCCACGGCGCTGACGAACTCCTGCTTGGTCAGGCCGAGCGCGTGAAAGTAGAGGACGAGCGGCGTGCCGGGGACGTTGGTGATCCCGCCGACCACCCCGGCGACGAACCCCGCGACCGGCGAGGCCCACCGCTCCCACCGCGGTGGCAACCGGGGGGCCAGGCGCGTCACGTTGAGCCCGACGAACAGCAGGATGAAGCCGCCCAGGATGAGCATCACCGTGCGCGAGGCCAGCGCGGCCAGCAGGTGGGTGCCGACGACCATGCCGACGGCGCCGAAGGCCACCAGCGGGGCCATGCGGCGCACGGTCGCCCGGGGGGCGCCGCAGCGGACGAACTGCAGGCCGTCCATCACGACGTTGGGGACGATGAGCACCAGGAACGCCGTCTTGACGTCGACCAGCAGCGAGAGCAGCGGCGTGCCGAGCGTCGGGAACCCGAAGCCGATCGAGCCCTTGACGAACGCGGCGACGGCGGTGGCGAGCGCCACGAGCGGGAGCATGCGCCGCATCGTAACGCAGAACGCCCGGCGCGCCCTTGACACTCGCGGGGATCGGCTCGATTCTGGGGCGCCGTGGTGGAGCGCTGATGCCGATCAAGAGCGACCCGCACTTCGTGGGCCGGGCGTGGATCACGCCGGCTGGACCGGTCGTGGCCGGCCAGCTCGGCACCTGGACCGTCACCTACGAGGTCGGCGCCTACGGCTACGACGAGCGCGCCCGCCTGAAGATCGCCTGGCGCTTCGCCTCCGACTGGGGGACGCCCCAGTTCAAGGATCCGCGCGGCCGCGACTACACGATTGTGCGGCTCGAGAGCGCGTGCCGGACGGCGGTCGCCGACCTCGCCCTCGAGCCGCGCGGCCAGGTGCGCCCCTGGTTCAAGACGCTGGTGGTCTCCGTCGCCGACGGCTCGCTCCACCCGGGCGACCGCCTCCACGTGACGGTCGGCGACACCAGCGGCGGCGGCCCCGGCTCGCGCGCGCAGACGTTCCGCGAGAAGGGCTGCGAGTGGCGCGTGTTCGTGGACCCGTTCGGCACCGAGCTGTACACCGTGCTGGAGGCCTCGCCCACGCTCGACGTGGTCGGCGGCGCCCTGCATCGCCTGGTCGCCATCGCGCCGACCACCGTGCGGCCGGGCGAGCCCTTCGACGCGCTCGTCAAGGCCGAGGACCGCTGGGGCAACCCCTGCGAGCGCTTCGCCGGCGAGGTGACGCTGGCGGCGGCCGGTGCGGCGATCGAGGGGCTGCCTCGGGCCGTCCGCTGGACGAGCGGCGAGGTCGCCGTCGCCCGGCTGCCGGGGCTGCGCCTGGCCGCCGGCGAGACGCGCGTGCGCGTCGCCGGCGGCGGGCTGACGGCCGAATCGAATCTGGTCAGCGTGCTGGCGCCGGGCCGGCCGAAGACCTTCTGGGGCGACCTGCACGGCCAGACGCGGGCCACGGTCGGCACCGGGACGATCGAGGAGTACTTCGCCTTCGGCCGCGACGTGGCGCTGCTCGACGCGATGTGCCACCAGGCCAACGACTTCCAGGTGACCGAGGCGGAGTGGCAGCGCCTGCGCGGCTGGATCGACCGTTTCCACGCCGACGGCCGCTGCGTCGTCTTCGTGGGGTACGAATGGTCGGGCATGACGCCGGGCGGCGGCGACCGCAATGTCATGTTCCGCGGCGACCTGGCTTCCCTGCACCGCTCCTCGCATGCCGAAGTGGACGACATGTCCGATGCGGCCACCGACTGCTTCCCGGTCACCGACCTCTTCAAGCAGTTCCAGGGCCGTGACGACGTGCTCCTGATCCCCCACATCGGCGGCCGCTACGCCGACATCGTCGGCTTCCACGATCCGCGGCTGGAGCCCGTGGTCGAGATCTACTCCGACTGGGGGCGCTTCGAGTGGCTGCTGCACGATGCGCTGCGGGCCGGCTACAAGGTCGGCGTCGTGTCGAACTCCGACGGCCACAAGGGCCGGCCGGGCGCCAGCCATCCCGGCGCCTCGACCTTCGGCGCCTACGGCGGCCTCACCTGCGTGCTCGCCGAGTCGCTCACGCGCGACGCCCTCTTCGAGGCGATCCGCGCCCGGCGCTGCTACGGCGTCACCGCCGCCCAGCGCATCCACGTCGAGCTGGCGGTGAACGGCCTGCCGATGGGCGCCGAAGGCCCCGCCAGCGGCCCGGTCCGGATCGCCGGCCGCGCCGCCGGCACCGGGCCCGTCGAGCGCATCGACGTCTTCCGCGGCCTTGACGTCCTCCGGACGGTGTCGCCCTACTCCGCGGCCTCGTTCGAGGGCTCGGCCCGCTATCGAATCGCCTGGGCCGGCTCGCGCGTGCGCGGGCGCGACCGCCTCACCCGCTGGGACGGTTCGCTCGAGCTGTCGGCCGGGCGCGTCCTCGCCGCCGAGCCGTTCGCCATGGAGAACCCCGAGAAGGGCATCACGCGGCGCACCGAGCGGCGCCTCGAGTGGATCTCGAACACGACCGGCGACGACGACGGCGTGGACGTGACGCTCGACTGCCCCGCCGACGCCGTGCTCAGGTTGCGCACGCCGGTGATCGACCTCGACGTGCCGCTGGCCGAGCTCGCCGCCGGCACGACGCGCGAGTTTCCCGCCGGCGGGGTCGATCTCCGGGCCTTCATGCGCCGGCTGCCGGCGCGCGACGTCGCCCGCGAGCTGGCGTTCGACGTGACGGACCCGGCGCCCCCTGCCGGCTGCGCCGCCTACTGGATCCGCGTGACCCAGGAGGACGGCGCCCAGGCGTGGACGAGCCCCGTCTACCTGACGCGCGACTGAGGCGCGGCGGCGCTCTCGTGGACCCGATCGCGGCGGTGACGGATCCCGATCCCTATCCGTACTACGCGGAGCTGGTCGCGCGGCGGCCGATCCATCGCGACGAGGCGCTCGGCCTCTGGGTCGCCGCCGGCGCGGAGGCCGTGACGGCCGTGCTGACCAGCGAGCGATGCCGCGTGCGCCCGCCGGCGGAGCCCGTGCCCCGCGCGCTCGCCGGCTCGCCCGCCGGCGACATCTTCGGCCAGCTCGTCCGGATGAACGACGGCGAGGTCCACACCCGGCTCAGGCCGGGGGTCGCCGCGCGGGTGGCGTCGATCGATCCCGCCCGGGCCGCCGAGCAGGCGGCCACGTGGGCCCAGCACCTGGCCGGCGACCTCGACCCGGCCACGCACGTCGAGCGCCTGCCCGACTTCGCCTTCCGGCTGCCGGTCTACACCGTGGCGAGCCTGCTGGGCCTCGCGCCGACCGCGCTGGCCGAGATTGCGCTGTGGGTCGGGGACTTCGTGGGCTGCCTGGCGCCGGGCGCCACGCCCGAACAGCTGGAGCGCGGCCAGCGCGCCGCGGCCCACCTGGGTGAGACGGTCCGCTCGCGGCTCGGCCGTGAACGCGTCGACGCCGTCGTCGCCAACACGGTCGGCTATCTGTCCCAGGCCTCCGAGGCCACCGCGGGCCTCATCGGCAACACGCTCGTCGCGCTGGCCCGCCAGCGCGAGGCGCGGGAGCGGCTGCGCGCGGACCGCGGACTGCTGCCGGCCGTCGTGCGCGAAGTCGTCCGTCACGATCCGCCCGTGCAGAACACGCGCCGCTTCCTGGCGAGCGACGGCGTCGTCGCCGGCCAGACGATGAAGGCCGGCGACGCGGTGCTGGTCGTCCTGGCGGCCGCCAACCGCGATCCGTCGGCCAATCCCCGGCCCGAGCATTTCGATCCGCTCCGGCGCGAGCGGCGGGCCTTCACGTTCGGCGTCGGGGCGCACGCGTGCCCCGGGGAGGCCCTGGCGACGACCATCGCGCAGGCGGGCGTCGCGCGACTGCTCGCGGGCGGGATCGAGCCGGAACGGCTGGCCGCGCGGGTCACCTATCGACCGTCGGTGAACACGCGCATCCCCCTGTTCGCGCCGGCCGGGGCGCCGTCATGAGCTGGGACGTGCGGCCGTGCGCCTCTGCGAAGGAGCAGCGCGAGGCGATGAGCGCGATCTTGCACTACTTCGGCCGCTCGGCGCCGAGGGACGACCAGATGGCGAGCCTCGCGAGGCTCATGCCGGCCGAGCGGATGCACGGCGCCTGGGACGGTGGGCGGGTCGTCGGCGGCGCGGGCGCCTTCGCGCTGCAGCTCACGGTGCCGGGCGGCCGGGTCCAGACCGCCGGGGTGAGCGTCGTCGGCGTGCTGCCGACCCATCGCCGGCGAGGCGTGCTCACCGCGATGATGCGCGCCCAGCTCGACGCCTGTCGCGCGCAGGGCGAGCCGGTCGCGTACCTGTGGTCCTCGGATGACCGGATCTACGGCCGCTTCGGCTACGGCCTTGCCTCGCTCACCGGCGAGATCGACCTGGCGCGCGACCGGGCGGCGTTCCATGCCGGGTTCGAGCCGTTCGGCCGCGCGCGACTGGTGCCGCTGGTGGAGGCCGAGCCCTTCGTCGCCCCGGTCTGGGATCGCGTGGCCACCGAGACACCCGGCATGTTCGGGCGGACGCCGGCGTGGTGGCAGAGCCGTGCGCTCGTCGACCCGGACTGGCGGCGGGGCGGGGGCGGCGAGCTGCAGTGCGTCGTGCTCGAGGCCGACGGGAGCCCGGCGGCGTACGCGCTGTATCGGATCAACCTGACGTTCGATCGCGGCGTGTCGGCGAGCACCGTCGTCGTCGTGGAGGCGATGGGCGACTCGCCCCGGGCGACGCAGGCGGTCTGGCGGTACCTGCTGGACATGGACTGGGTCGCGCGCGTGCGGGGCGGGCTGCTGCCGCTCGACCACCCGCTGCTCCTGCTCGCGGCCGAGCCACGCCAGCTGCGCTTCGGTGTCCGCGACGGCGTCTGGGTGCGCCTGGTGGACGTGGGCGCGGCACTGCCGGCGCGCACGTACGCCGCAGCGGGCAGCGTCGTCGTGGACGTCACCGACGGGTTCTGCCCCTGGAACGCCGGGCGGTGGCGCATCGGTGAGGGCGGCGCCGAGCGCACCTCGGCCGAGCCGGACCTGCGCTGCGACGTGACGGCGCTCGGCGCCGTCTACCTCGGCGGCTTCACCTGGGCCCAGCTCGCGCGCGCGCTGCGCGTCGAGGAGCTGCGCCCCGGCGCCCTGGCGCGCGCCACCGCACTGTTCCGCGGCGACCGCGCCCCGTGGTGCCCGGAGATCTTCTAGCGCGCACTATTCGCGAGTGTCCATCGCGCGCGGACGGGCGCTGGCGGCGGGGTGCGTGGGCGCCGGCGGCGCCGGCATGGCTCGCCGGTCGCGGCAGGCTCGCTCCGGACGGGGGCGAGCGCGATCCCCCCATCCCCCAGCGGGGGCTGGCTCGCTGGTGAGTCGGATCGCCGATCGCGCGCTCGCCCCCATCCTGCGCTCGCGCACGCGACCACGCTCGCCCTGATGGCGCCGCCGGCGCCCACGCACCCCGCCGCCAGCGCCCACCCACGGTAGGCGCCCGTTCGTGAATAGCCCGAGCACGTAGACGGCGTACGCCCCGCGGTTGGCGCCGGTGTCGATGGCGACGCGCGGGGACCGGAACGGAACGCCCGTGCCGCTGAACTCGTCGGAGGCCGCGTGGATATCGTCCACGTACAGCGAGATGTGGGAGCCGCCGGGGTTGTTCGTGCGGGCGTCGGCCGGAGTGCCGTGCGGCGTGAGGTATTCGAGAACGTTCACCCGCCGGCCGTCTCCAGCGGGTTGTCAGGCGCCGGTGCAAGGATCTTGTTCAGTTCAGCGAGGAGATGTTGGGGATCAGCCGAGCTTGCTCGCCACCCACTCCAGGCCGAGCTGCCCGAGCCGGTCGCGGGTCGGGTAGCCCGTCTGCGGGTCGCAGCCGGCCAGGCGGTAGTACTCCTCCCGGGCGCGCTCGAACTCCTCCTGGGTCAGGGCCACGCCGGCGCTCGGGCCCTTGCCTTCCAGCGGCTGGAACAGCTTCCGGGGCAGCGTGTCGGCGGTCTTGCCGATGCCCTCGCGAGCGTTGAAGGCGCGCATGAGGTTGATGCGGCGCTCGCCCATCTCCAGCAACTCGTCCAGCGTCGCGTCCCAGCCGGTGCCGGCGCGGACCAGCTCGACGGTCTCGGCCGGGCCATAGAGCTGCCACGACGGGCCCCACACGAACTGGCAGAGGCCGAGCGAGTCGAGGGCCGAGTAGAAGCGCTGCGAGGTCCAGGCGAACCGCACCTTGTCGTCGGAGAGGTCGCGCAGGTCGAGGGCTGGAAAATCGCCCAGCGTCCCCAGTCGCTTCCGGTGCAGGCTGTCGGGCTTCGTCTTCAGCATCGAGTCGTGCTCGGACGACTGGTGGTCGGCGCCGAAGGCGTTGACGGCGTAGATCAGCCCGAGCGAGCGCTTGTGCTGCGGCATGTGGGCCGGCAGCTCCTGGCCCTTCACGGTGACGGTGAGATCGACCGCGGCCGGGCCCAGCGTCTGCGCCGCCCGCAGGCTGCCCTCGGCGAGCAGGTCGCCGGCCCCGCGGCGCAGCGCGATGGCCTCGATCGCGCGCAGCACCGACCGGCCGTCGCCGTAGGCGAGTCCCAGGCCCTGGTCGTCGAGCAGGCCTTTCGCCTTGGCCTCGATCGCCCAGGCGATGGTGGCCCCGCAGGAGATAGTGTCCAGGCCGTACTTGTTGGCGTCCGCCGACGCCCTGGCCAGCAGCTTGAGATCGCCGACGCCGCACATCGAGCCGAAGAAGGTCAGGGTCTCGTACTCGGGACCGCCGTAGACGGGGTCGACGTCGAGGTCGGGCTCGTGCACCTCGACGACGCGCTTGCACTTCACCACGCACGCGTAGCAGGTGTCGCGCTCCTTGAGGATCGTCTTGACCATCGTGGTGCCGTCGATCTGCCCGGCCTCCTCGAACGTCCCCTCGGTGTAGTTGCGGGTGGGCTGGCCGCCCATCTTGTTCTGGATGCCGAGCACGCCGGCGGTGCCGTACTCGCCGAACCAGGTGATGCCCGGGTTGGCCTCCTGGAGCGGCTTGAGGCGCTTGAGCAGCTCGCGGAACTTCTCGGGCACCGCCGGCCTGGGCGGCTTGGTGCCCCGCACGACGACGGCCTTGAGGCGCTTGCTGCCCATCACGGCGCCCATGCCGGTGCGGCCGTTGGCGCGGTTGACCATGTTCATGATGGCGGCGAACCGCACGAGGTTCTCGCCGGCCGGCCCGATCTGCGCGACCTCCGCCTTGGGGTCGGCGACCTCCTCCTTCAGCAGCCGATCGCCCTCCGCGGTCTCCTTGCCCCACAGGTGCGTCGCGGGCCGCAGCTCGGCCGCGCCGTCGTGGAGCCAGAGATAGACGGGCTCCGGCGACCGGCCGGTGAAGACGATCGCGTCGGTGCCGGCGGCGCGCATCTCGGCGGGAAAGAATCCGCCGCACTGGCTGTCGCCGATGGCGCCGGTGAGGGGCGAGCGCGCGCAGGCCGTCATCCGGCTCTGCCCCGAGATGGCCAGGCCCGTCAGCGGGCTCACGGCCATCACCAGCACGTTGTCGGGGCCGAGCGGGTCGGCGCCGGCCGGCATCGACTGCAGCACGAGGTACGCGGCCAGCGCGCTGCCGCCCGGATACTTGCGGTAGACGTCCTCGGGCAGCGTCTTGGTCTCGACGGTGCCCCGGGTGAGGTCGACGTGATGGACGGTGGCGGTGAGTGGCACGGCGCGTCTCCTTCAGTGGCCGTTCAGGAAGTCCAGCGCGACGGCGACGTGCATGGCGACGCCGGCCGGCAGCGCGTCCTCGTTCACGAGCATGCGGTTGGAATGGTTCGGTGGCGCCGGGCCCTCGGCGGGCCGGGTGCCGAGGAAGGCGAAGGCGCCGGTCACGCGCTGCAGGACGTAGGAGAAGTCCTCGCTGCCCATGATGGGCGTCGCCATCGTCTGCACGCGCTCGGGCCCGAGCAGCCCGGTGGCGACCCGGACGACCCGGGCGGCGAAGCCGTCGTCGTTGACCGTGACCGGGTAGCCGCGGATCAGGGTCACCTCGGCCCGGGCGCCGTGGGCGGCGGCGACGCCCTCGGCCACGCGCGTGACCCCGTCGAGCACGCTCGTGCGCGTCTTCTCGGACACCGTGCGGATGGTGCCGAGCAGGCTCGCCGTCTCCGGGATGATGTTGCGCGTGGTGCCGGCCTCGATCTTCGCCACCGTGACGACGGCCGGATCGAACGCGTTCACCCGCCGGGTGACGAGCGTCTGGAACGCCTGGACGATTTCGCAGGCGATCGGGATCGGGTCCAGGCAGTCGTGGGGCGCCGAGGCATGGCCGCCGTCGCCGCGCACGAGGATCTGGAAGGTGTCGCCCGACGCCAGCAGGGCGCCGGCGCGGGTGCCGATCACCCCGGCCGGGAGCCGGGCGCCCGCGTGCAGCCCGAACGCCGCGTCCGGCTTGCGCTCGCCGTCGAGCAGGCCTTCCTCGATCATCACGCGGGCGCCGTGGTAGCCCTCCTCGCCAGGCTGGAACATGAACACCACGCGCCCGGCCAGCGTCGCGCGCCGGACGGCCAGCATCCGCGCGGCGCCCGCCAGCATCGCCACGTGGGCGTCGTGCCCGCAGGCGTGCATGGCGCCGTCCACCTCGGAGGCGAACGGCAGGCCCGTGTCCTCCTTCAGCGGCAAGGCGTCCATGTCAGCGCGCAGCAGCATCGTGCGCCCGGGCCGGCCACCCTCGAGCGTGGCGACGACCGACGTCGTTTTCTGACCGGTGCGGATGGCCAGCCCGAGGCCGTCGAGCGCCTCCAGCACGGCCTGCTGCGTGCGGGGCAGCGTGAGGCCGATCTCGGGGTGGCGGTGGATGCGGCGGCGCAGCGCGATGACGTCGTCGAGCAGCCCGCGCGCCTCGTGGAGCAGGGACGCCTGAACCGTGGTCGCCATGGGCCCCGAGGGTACCACCGCCGGGGCGCCGCCGGCACCCACGAGGCTGGGGTAGAATCCGCGCATGCGCCTCGGCTACTTCGCGATGCCGCTGCACCCGCCCGGAGCCGATCCCGCCCAGACCCTCGACGACGACCTCGAGCAGCTCGCGTTCCTCGACCGCCTCGGCTACGAGGAGCGGGAACGCTCGATGACCCTCCTGAAGGAGCACGTGCTGCGGCGGCTGGAGGCCCGCCCATGAACATCTTCAAGACGATGGCGGTCAAGGACCCCGAGCAGGTGGCCCGGGCCATCCCGGTGATCGACGTCGGCCCGGCGGTCCGGGGTGAGCCGGGCCGGCTGGACGCCGTCGCCGCGCAGGTCCGCGACGCCAGCGAGCGCGTCGGCTTCTTCTACGCCGCCGGCCACGGGGTGCCCGAGGCGCTGATCGAGGCCGCCTTCGAGGCCTCGCGCGAGTTCCACGCGCTGCCGCTCGAGGACAAGCTCGCCCTCGAGCTCAATCAGAACAACATCGGCTATCTGCCCGTGAATCAAAGCATCCAGCGAGCTTCGACGGTCCACAAGGCGACCCGGCCGAACTTCAACGAGAGCTTCTTCATCAGCCACGAGCGGGCCGCCGACCACCCCGACGTCGTCGCCGGCACGCCGTTGCGCGGACGCAACCAGTGGCCAGCCGGCCACGAACACATGCGGGCGACGATGGTGCGGTACTTCGAGACCATGGAGGCCTTCGGCGAGCGCCTGCTGCCGGCGCTGGCCCGCTCGCTCGACATGCCGGCCGGCTTCTTCGCGCCCTTCTTCGCCGGTGAGGCCCACGTCAACCTGCGCTTCCTGCACTACCCGCCGCAGGAGATCGACGACCCCGAGCAGTTCGGCCAGGGCCCCCACACCGACAACTCCTTCATCACCTTCCTGGCGCGGGAGGACACCCCGGGCCTGGCCGTGCGCCTGCCCAGCGGCGAGTGGGTGGCGCCGCCGCTGATCCCGGGGACGTTCCTGGTCAACCTCGGCAACGTGATGAAGCGCTGGTCGAACGACCGCTTCCTCTCGACGCCCCACGGCGTGGTGAACGACTCGGGGCGGGACCGCTACTCGATCGCGTTCTTCTACAGCCCGAGCATCGACGCCACGATCGAGTGCCTGCCGACCTGCGCGGGCCCGGACAATCCGCCGCGCTACGCGCCCGCACGCTACGGCGAGCTGGTCCGGGCCTTCTACAGCGCCAACTACTTCCACCAGAAAGACCACGTCCGGGACGACTGATCCGCGAGTTCGAAGTTCGCCGACCGCCGGAGCGACGTGGGCGAGGGGCCCATGGGATGGGTCCGCGGCACCACGAGGCTGGAGTCCGCCTCGCACCCGCCACGGCTGGGCTCCATCAGGCTGGGGGGCGCACGGTGACGGGCGGCGGGAACGGGTTCCGCGGACCCACCCCATGGGCCCCTCGCCCACGGCCGCACCTGCGGGCGGATTTCTGACTCGGGACCCTGGTGACCGGCTGCTCCGCTTGCCTCCGGTACGATGAGGGGGCAGGGAGGGACCGTCGGATGCTGTGTCGCTCGCTCATCGCCGTGGCCGTGCTGCTCGCCGTCTCCGGCTGCGCGCGTGCGACGTTGCCCTACCGGCCCGAGCCACAGCCGCCCGGCGCCC
>DASWJN010000310.1:0-19569 GCA_036397135.1 Candidatus Methylomirabilota bacterium | reverse complement strand
CGAGCGCGAGCCCCCCATCCCCCTGACGGGGGCTGGCCCGGAGTGAGTCGCATCGCCGATCGCGCGCTCGCCGAGCCCTGCGCGCGCCCCGGCGACGACGGCTCGCCATCGACGTGGCGCGCGCAGGGCCCCCGTGCCCCGCCCCCGGCGTCACCACGTTTCACGAGATTCACTAGCTCGGATTCATTCGGGAAAGGCGTCACACCGCGCCGAGGCGGCCCTGGCGGGGTGGGGGCGTGGGCCCCGGCCGCGCCGCATGGCGCGCCGGTCGCGGCAGGCTCGCTCCGGAGGGGGCGAGCGCGAGCCCCCCATCCCCCTGAAGGGGGCTGGGCCGAGGCGAGTCGCGTCGCCGATCGCGCGCTCGCCCCCTCGTGCGCTCGCGCACGCGATGTCGGCCCGCCATGAGGGCGCGGCCGGAACCCACACCCCCACGCCCGCCCGCTCGGCGCTCCGGTCACCACGCGATCCACGAGCTGGAATCGATCGAAGGCGTTTCCGACCGGGCTGGCGGACGGCGGGGGCGTGGGCGCCCGGGCCCCGTGCGCCCGCGCCCCCGGCGGCGGCACCTGCTCGCACGCGCGAGTCCGCTCAGGGATAGAGCCCGCGGATCTTGTAGCCCTCCGCCACCCGGCGGATCCCCTCCATGAGCGCCGCCGTGCGCAGGTCCGTGCCCTCCTTGCTGGCCAGCCCCCACACGCGGTTGAAGGCGCGCGTCATGAGCTCCTGCAGGCGCGTGGTGATCTCGCTCTCGCGCCAGAAGTAGTACTGCAGCCCCTGCACCCACTCGAAGTAGGAGACGACCACGCCGCCCGCGTTGGCGAGGATGTCGGGGATCACGGTGACGCCGCGGTCGCGCAGGATCGCGTCGGCCTCCGGCGTGGTGGGCGCGTTGGCGCCCTCGGCCACGATGGTGGCCGTGATCCGATCGGCGTTGTCGCCGCGGATCACCGAGCCGACCGCGGCCGGGATCAGCACGTCGCACGGCAGGGTGAGGAGGTCGGCGTTGGACACCGGCTCGGTGCCCGGGAAGCCGACGACGCTGCCGGCTTCCGCCACGTGCGCCTCCAGCTGGCGCATGTCGATCCCGCCGGGATTCCAGATCCCGCCCTTGACGTCGCTGACGCCGGCGATGCGGCAGCCCTCGCGCCAGAGCAGCCGGGCGGCCACGGAGCCGACGTTGCCGAAGCCCTGCACGACGACGCGCTTGCCTCGCAGCTCCTGGCCGAGGTGGCGCGCGGCCTGGTAGAGGGCGTAGACGATGCCGCGGCCGGTGGCCTCGCGGCGGCCGGCCGAGCCCCCGATGATGAGCGGCTTGCCGGTGACGACGCCGGGGACCGTCCGGCCCTGGGTCATCGAGTAGGTGTCCATCATCCACGCCATCGTCTGCTCGTCGGTGCCCATGTCGGGGGCGGGGATGTCGAGGTCGGGGCCGATCAGCAGGATGATCTCCGCCGTGTACCGGCGGGTCAGGTTCTCCAGCTCTTGCCGCGAGAGCTTCCGGGGATCGCAGCGCACGCCGCCCTTGGCACCGCCGTAGGGCAAGGCCATCAGGGCGCATTTCCAGGACATGAGCATGGCCAGCGCGGAGACCTCGCCCAGGCTCACGTCCATGTCGTAGCGCAGGCCGCCCTTGGTGGGTCCAAGGACGGAGTTATGGTGGACACGGTAACCGGTGAAAACGCCTGTCTTTCCGTCGTCCATCCGGATGGGGATGGAGACTACCAGCGCCCGCCGGGGGTGACGCAGGCGCTCGTGGATGCCCTCGTCCAGCTGGAGGCGGGTGGCGACCTGGTCGAGCTGGGCCAGGGCGGTCCGGAGCATGGGCGAGTCGAAGTCGGATTTCTCAGTCATGAGAGCCCTTTCGTTGACAAGGGGCCGATCAGGTGTCAGAATCCGACTGAATCGGTCGCCGATCAAAACAGTCGCCGACGGATAGTGGCACCAGGTCGAGGAGAGGATAAGGCATGCTTCGCTTCACCAAGCGCGCCGATTACGGCTTGATGGCGATCCATTACATCGCCGTTCACGACGACCTGGGGGCCGTCAGCGCCAAGCGTATCGCGGAGGAGTTCTCGATTCCACAGGAGTTGATGGCCAAGATCCTCCAGCGCCTGGCCAAGGAGCGGCTGATCCTGAGCCAGAACGGGCCCAAGGGCGGCTACGCGCTCTCGCGCCGGCCGGCCGAGATCAGCGTGGGCGAGGTGATCCGCGCGCTGGAGGGGCCGATCAACATCGTCTCCTGCCTGGAGGACGACGACTGCCCGCAGATGGAACGGTGCAGCCTCCGGCTGCCGGTGAAGAAGATCCAGGCGGCGATCACGCAGATGCTCGACACGATGAGCCTGGCCGAGCTGACGAGCCAGGACGTGCCCGAAATCCTGACCATCAAGGCGTGAAGCACACGAGGGGGCTCCGAGAGCGATGGCGTTGAAGTTTCCGATCTTCATGGACGCGCAGTCGACCACGCCCTGCGACCCGCGGGTCGTCGAGGCGATGGTGCCGTACTTCACCGAGAAGTTCGGTCATCCCGCCAGCCGCAACCATCCGTTCGGCTGGGAGGCCGAGGCGGCCGTCGACGCCGCCCGCGCGCGGCTGGGCCGCCTGATGGGCGCCCGTGACCCCAAGGAACTAGTGTTCACCTCGGGGGGGACGGAGTCGATCAACCTGGCCCTCAAGGGCGTGGCCGAGATGTACCGCGAGAAGGGCACGCACATCGTCACCACCGTCATCGAGCAACGAGCGGGGATCGACGTCGGCAAGCGTCTGGAGCGCCAGGGCTTCCAGGTGACGTACGTGCCGGTCCAGCCCGACGGCCTCATCGATCCCGACGAGATCCGCAAGGCGATCACCGACAAGACCATCCTGATCTCGGTGATGCTCGCCAACAACGAGATCGGGACGATCCAGGACGTGACGGCGATCGGCAAGCTCGCCAAGGAACGGGGCGTCCTGTTCCACACCGACGCCACCCAGGCCCTCGGCAAGGTCCCCGTGGACGTGGAGGCGATGGGCATCGACCTGCTGTCGTGCACGGCCCACCTCATGTACGGGCCCAAGGGCGTGGGCGCCCTCTACGTGCGGCGCAAGGGTCCCCGCGTGCGCCTGGCCCCGCTGTTCGACGGCGGCGGCCACGAGCGCGGCATGCGCTCCGGCACGCTCCCGGTGCCGCTCTGCGTCGGCTTCGGACGGGCCGCCGAGATCTGCCAGGAAAGCATGACGGAGGAGAACGCGCGGCTGGCGAAGCTGCGCGACCGGCTCCAGGATATGATCTTGTCGAGCGTGGACGAGGCGTTCCTCAACGGCCGGCCCGACCGGCGGCTGGCCGGCAACCTGAACATCTCGTTCGCCTACGTCGAGGGCGAGTCGGTGCTGATGGGCCTCAACAAGGAGACGGCGCTGTCGTCCGGCTCGGCCTGCACCTCGGCCACGCTGGAGCCGTCCTACGTGATCGCGGCCCTGGGGGCCAGCGCCGAGCTGGCCCACTCGTCGATCCGGTTCAGCTTGCACCGGTTCAACACCGCCGAAGAGGTGGAGTACGTCGGCCAGCGCACGATCGAGGTCGTGAAGCGGCTGCGGGACATGTCGCCCCTGTACGAGCTGGCCAAGGAAGGCGTCGATCTGAAGTCGATCAAGTGGAAGGCCGAGTAAGGGGGGAAAGAGCGCGATGGCATACAGTGACAAGGTCGTCGACCACTACAACAACCCCCGCAACGTGGGGTCCTTTGGCAGGGACGTCGCGGGGGTGGGCACGGGGTTGGTGGGGGCGCCGGAGTGCGGCGACGTCATGAAGCTGCAGATCAAGGTCAACCTCGAGACGGGCGTCATCGAGGACGCGAAGTTCAAGACGTTCGGGTGCGGCAGCGCCATCGCCTCCTCGAGCCTGGCCACCGAGTGGCTCAAGGGCAAGACGGTCGACGAGGCGGCGAAGATCAAGAACACCGACATCGTGAACGAGCTGAAGCTGCCGCCCGTGAAGATCCACTGCTCGGTGCTGGCCGAGGACGCCATCAAGGCAGCCCTGGCCGACTACCAGGAGAAGCACGCACCCGCCCCGGCGGGCGCGGCATCCAAATAAGCGAGGAGGAGCGCATCCATGGCGGTCGCGCTGTCGGAAAACGCCAGCAAGCAGGTGAAGCAGCTCAAGCAGGCCCAGAACCTGCCCGAGAACGTCTTTCTGCGGATGGGCGTGAAGGGCGGGGGCTGCTCGGGCATGAGCTACAGCCTGGAGTTCGACACCGAGCTGGGCCCGCACGACAAGGAGTTCGAGATCGACGGCGTCAAGGTGGTCGTCGACAAGAAGAGCTACATCTACCTGAACGGCACCACGCTCGACTACGTGCAGCAGGGGCTGACGGGGGGCTTCACGTTCGTCAACCCCCAGGCCAAGTCGAGCTGTGGCTGTGGGACCTCGTTCTCGGCGTAATCGGGCCCGGCCCGCACGTCGAACGGGCCCGGCGAGGGCCCGTTCGTATTTTTGGCGGCCGGGCACACCGGGGGCAGCCGGATGAATGACTTCTTTCAGGTATTCGGGCTCGAGCGCCGGCTCGGCATCGACGCGGCGGCGCTGCAGCGACGCTTCTACGAGCTTTCGCGGCAGTGGCACCCCGACTTCCACCAGACGGCGCCGCCGGCCGAGCAGGCACGCGCCCTGGAGGCGTCGGCGAGGGTGAATGCCGCCTACCGCGCCCTGCGCGACCCGCTCGCCCGCGTCGAGTACCTCGTCCGCCTCGAGGAAGGCCGCGACACGAAGGAAGGGGCCGCCGTGAAGCCCCAGGCGCCGCCCGAGCTGCTGGCCGAGATGTTCGAGATCCAGGAGGCGCTGGAAGCCGTGCGAGCCGAGGCGGAGGCCGGGAACCTCGCCGCCGCCGCCGGCGCCTCGCTGGCGGCGCAGCGGCAGGCGCTGGTGGACCGCCAGGCCGACACCGAGGCGCGCATCGTGGGGCCACTGAGCCGGGCCTGGGACACCGCGGCGGCGGACGCCCGGCCGGCCGCGCTGGCCGCGCTGCGGCAAGCGCTGGCCACGCGAGCCTATCTGAGAACCGTGATCGACGACCTGGGGGCGGCCCTGGGCGAGGGACACGAGGAGGAGCATGTCGCGCATCGTCGGGATTGATCTCGGGACGACCAACAGCCTGGTCGCCTACGTGGACGACCGCACGGGTCTGCCGGTGGTCATCCCGGACGCCCAGGGGCGTCGCCTGCTGCCCTCCGTGGTGGCGTTCACGCCGGACGGCATCCTGGTGGGTGAGGCGGCCCGGCGCCAGCTCGCCCGGCGGCCGGCCGATACCGTGTACTCGGTCAAGCGGCTGATGGGCCGTGGCTGGGAGGACGTCAAGGCCGAGCTGCGCTACCTGCCGTTCCGCGTTGTGCCGGGCGACGGCGTCGTGAAGCTGGCGGTGGGCGGGCGCGAGGTCACCCCGCCCGAGGTGTCGGCCAGCGTGCTGAAGGCGCTGAAGGAGCGCGCCGAAGCCCACTTCGGCGAGCCGATCGACCAGGCCGTGGTGACCGTGCCGGCGTACTTCAACGACAGCCAGCGGCAGGCGACCAAGGACGCCGGGCGCATCGCGGGCCTCGACGTGGTGCGCATCGTCAACGAGCCGACGGCCGCCTCGCTCGCCTACGGTCTGCACCGGCTCGGACAGGGCGTCATCGCCGTCTACGACCTGGGCGGCGGGACGTTCGACATCTCCGTTCTGAGGGTGAAGGACGGGATCTTCGAGGTTCTGGCGACCCACGGCGACACCCATCTGGGCGGCGACGACTTCGATCGCGTGCTCGTGCTGTGGCTGCTGGAGGACGTGCAGGCCCGCCACCATGCCGAGCTGGACCGCGACTGCGTGGATCTCGCGCGCGACAACGAGGCGATGCAGGAGCTGCGGCTGGCCGCCGAGGCGGCCAAGATCCGCCTGTCGAGCGAGGAGCGGACGACGCTGACCATCCCGTTCGCGGGATTCACGTACCGGCGGGACATCACCCGGGCCGACGTCGAGCGGCTGATCGAGCCGCTGGTGACCAAGACGCTCGGTCCGTGCCGGCAGGCGCTGGCCGACGCCGGGCTCGCGCCGGCCGACATCGACCAGGTGGTGCTGGTCGGCGGCTCCACCCGGGTGCCGCTGGTGCGGCGGCGCGTGCAGGCGCTGTTCGGCCGGGCTCCCCACAGCCAGCTCGACCCCGACGAGGTGGTGGCGCTGGGGGCGGCGGTGCAGGCCGGCATCCTGGCCGGGGGCATCACGGACATGCTCCTGCTCGACGTCACGCCGCTGTCGCTCGGCATCGAGACGCTGGGTGGCATCGTGTCGGTGCTGATCGCGCGCAACACGACGATCCCGACCAGCGCCCGCGAGATGTTCACGACGTCGGTCGACGGCCAGACGGTGGTCGACATGCACGTGGTGCAGGGCGAGCGCGAGCTGGCCAAGGACAACCGCTCGCTGGCGCGCTTCGAGCTGCGGGGGATCGACCCGATGCCGGCCGGCATGCCGAAGATCGAGGTGACGTTCCTCATCGACGCCAACGGCATCCTCCAGGTCCACGCCAAGGAGCAGCGGACCGGCAAGGCGGCCTCGATCGAGGTGAAGCCGACCTACGGGCTCAGCGAGGCCGACGTCGAGCGGATGGTGGAGGAGTCGTTCACCTACGCCGAGGCCGACGTGGAGACACGGCTGCTCATCGAGACGCGCAACGAGGCCGACACCGTGCTCACCCACGTGGACCGCGCCCTGCGCCAGGCCGGCCCCCTGCTGGGCGCCGGCGAGCGGCAGGCCATCGAGGCGGCGGCGGCGGCACTGCGCGAGGCGCGCGCGGGCGAGGACCGCGACCGCATCCGGGAGCGGACGACCGACCTGAACCGGGCGACCGAGCACCTGGCCGAGGCCATGATGGACGCCGCCCTCAGGGGCGCCCTCGGCACCCGGCGCGCGGACGAACTCATGACACCGGGAGGCACGCGGGGGGACCTTCCCTCCTCGTCTGGATAGCATGGCAGTACACAAGGTGACATTCTTGCCGCTGAACAAGACCGTCGAGGTCGACGACGCGAAGTATCCCCTGGCCGATCATGGCAAGCCGGGCTCGCTGCTGGACATCGCGCTCGCCAACGACATCGAGCTGGAGCATAACTGCGGCGGCTCCTGCGCGTGCACGACCTGTCACGTCGTCGTCAAGGACGGGGCCGAGAACCTGAGCGAGATGCAGGACGACGAGGAGGACCGGCTCGACACCGCCGTGGGGCTGACCATCCGCTCGCGGCTGGGCTGCCAGGCGGTGGTCCGGGGCGATGTCGTCGTGGAGATCCCCGAGTGAGTCTGGCCTGGCGCGACGCGGAGGACATCGGCATCGCCCTGAGCGAGAAGTTCCCGGACGTGGATCCGATGACGGTCCGCTTCACGGACCTTCACCGGTGGGTGACCGAGCTGCCCGACTTCAACGACGACCCCAGGGGCTCCAGCGAGTCCGTGCTCGAGAAAATCCAGATGGCCTGGCTCGATGAGTATCGCAATCGCTAGGGGGCGGCGCGGCGTCAGCCGCGCGACGACCGCCGGAAGAGGGGCAAAGCCCCCCGCCGGGGTCTCACCACGTCACGACCTGGTCGGCCTCGAAGATCTGCTCGAGGAGCGCCTCCCACGAGCGCTCGTCGGGGACCCGGCACCGGGTCACGCCGGCGGGGGGGACCAGCTCGGGCGCGCCCGGCAGCAGCACGACGGTGACGTCGTCCCCGGCGGCCTGCTGCCGGCCCGCCAGGCTGAGGGCGAGCGGGTCGTCGGCCTTGAGCAGGTGGAGGATGCGGGCCATCAGAAGATGATGAAGCGCCGGCCCTGGCGCACCAGCTCGGCGAGCTGCGCGGGCGACACGCGGACGACGGGATGGCCGCTCTCGTTCCAGTCGGGATCGGGTGGCACGGCGGCATCCTCGACGTGGAACGGGACGCCGAGCCGCTTGAGGTTGTCGCGGAACTTGGCGATGTCGTCGCCGTCGACCAGGTCGTCGGTGTCGGCGTCGAGCAGGTGGACGGCCGGGCCGCGCAGCACGAAGGTGACCTCGTTCTCGCCGGCGACCACGCCCACGCCGATGCGCATGGCCTCGAACGCGCGGTGCGATGTCCGGGGGTCGGCCGCGATCACCACCAGGACGGGCTGCTCGTCGGGCACGGGCGGGCGCGCGTCAGTTCAGCGCGACGAAGCGCTCGGTGCCGTTGATCAGATCGGTCAGCACGACGAGCCCGCAGTACGTCACGCGCTCGGCGTCGGCGAGCGGCAGGCCGCGCTTCTGGCAGCCGTAGGCGCACACGAAGACCTTGGCCCCGCGATCCGGCAGCGCGCGGATGCGCGGGTCGTCCATGGCGCGCACGCCGTCGTCGATCAGGTACAGGTAGAGCTGGGCGCCGCGCGCGAGCGCCGCGTTCGACAGGCCGACCGCGGTTTCCAGATTCGCGTGATCGGGACCGGTGGACAGCAGCAGACCGAACTTCTTCTTGGCCAGGTCCATCGCCGGCCGAGCGTAACATCGGGGTGGGGGGAGAGCAAGGTATGAGCCGTCGCGTCTATCTCGACCACAACGCGTCGACGCCGGTGCATCCGGACGTGCTGGCGGAGATGCTGCCGTACTTCTCGGAGCGGTTCGGCAATCCGTCGAGCGCCCACGGCTTCGGCCGGGAGGCGCGGGCGGGGCTGGACCTGGCGCGCGAGCGCGTGGGCCGGTTCCTGCACGTGGCGCCCGACGAGATCGTCTTCACGTCGGGTGGCACGGAATCGGACAACTTCGGGGTCAAGGGGCTGGCCTTCGCGCGCGGCCGCGGCCACCTGATCACCTCGACCATCGAGCACCACGCGGTGCTGCGCGCCTGCCAGTGGCTGGAGAGTCAGGGCTTCGCGGTGACCTACGTCGGCGTCGACGAGCACGGCATGGTCGATCCCGACGAGGTCAAGCGGGCCATCCGGCCCGACACCATCGGCATCTCGATCATGCACGCCAACAGCGAGGTCGGCACGATCCAGCCGGTGGCGGCCATCGGCGCCGTCGCACGGGAGCGGGGCGTGCCCTTCCACGTCGACGCCGTGCAGACGTTCGGCAAGATCGACCTCGACGTGGCGGCCGCCCACATCGATCTGCTGTCGTTCTCGGGCCACAAGATCTACGGCCCCAAGGGCGTGGCCGGGCTCTGGATCCGCAAGGGCGTCAAGATCGTCTCCGTCCAGCAGGGTGGCGAGCACGAGCGCCGGCGGCGGGCGGGCACCGAGAATCTGCCGGGGATCGTCGGGCTCGGCAAGGCGGTGGAGGTCCGCGCCCGTGACATGCACGGCGAGGCGCCCCGGCTGACGGCGCTGCGCGACCGGCTCTGGGAGGGCATCCAGGCCCGGGTGCCCGACGTGCGCCTCAACGGCCACCCCACCGAGCGGCTGCCGGGGACGGCCAACATCTCGTTCCGGGGCGTGGAGTCCGAATCGGTCGTCCTCGGGCTGGATCTGAAGGGCATCGGGGTGTCGGCAGGCTCGGCCTGCACGACGGGCACCGTGGAGCCGTCGTACGTGCTGGTGGCGATGGGGGCGCCGCTCGACTGGGCGATGGGCGCCGTCCGCCACTCGCTCGGCCGCACGACCACGGCCGAGGACATCGACTACGTGATCGAGTCGGTCGAGCCGCTGGTCCGCAAGCTACGGGCGGCGCTGCCGGTGGGCGCCGGATGAGATACAGCCAGGTCCTGCTCGACCACTTCCTCAACCCGCGCAACGCCGGGCTGATGCGGGAGCCGGACGGGGTGGGCGTGGACGAGTACGAGGGCTGCGGCGATTTGGCGCGCTTCTTCCTGCGGGTGCGTGGGGGCCGGGTGACCGAGGCGCGCTTCCAGAGCTACGGCTGCGGCCCCACGATCGCGGCCGCCAGCGCGGCCAGCGAGCGCGTGACGGGACGCCCGGTGGAGGAGTTGCTGAACCTCAAGCCGCAGGAGGTCGAGGACGCCGTGGACGGGCTGCCGGAGGACCGCAAGCACGCCGCCGACGTGGTGGCCGGCGCGTTGCGGGCGGCCGCCCTCGACGCGCTCCGGCGGCCGCGAGAAGGAGTGGCGTGATGTTCGACGCGATCCGGAGCGACGTCCGTACCGTCATGGAGCGCGACCCCGCGGCCCGCTCGCGCATCGAGGTCCTGCTGTGCTACCCCGGCGTCCACGCGCTGGCCTTCCACCGCGTCGCCAACCGCCTGTGGCGGGGCGGCTGGCTCGGCACGGCGCGCTTCGTGTCGCACGTCTCCCGCTTTCTCACCGGCATCGAGATCCATCCGGCCGCCCGGCTCGGCCGCGCCCTGTTCATCGATCACGGCATGGGCATCGTGATCGGCGAGACCGCCGAGATCGGCGACAACGTGAGCCTGCTCCAGGGCGTCACCCTGGGCGGCACCAGCACCCGCCGCGAGAAGCGGCATCCCACCCTGCGCGACAACGTCACCGTCGGCGCCGGCGCCAAGATCATCGGCGCGATCACGGTCGGCGAGAACAGCCGCGTCGGCGCCGGCTCGGTGGTCGTGCGCGACGTGCCCCCCAACGCCGTCGTCGTCGGCGTGCCCGGCCGGGTGACCTACAAGGACGGCCAGCGCGTGAGCGGGATCGACATGGACATGACCGACCTGCCCGACCCGGTCAGCCGCGCGATCGAGCAGCTCGTCGACCGGATCCGCGGACTGGAGGCCGATCTCGACAGCCTGCGCAAGACCGTCGACCGCGACGGGCTTCACGACGAGGAACGGCCTTGACCCGCGCCGAGGCCTGGTCGCTCCTCACCGAGTTCACCCGGGGCGACGGCCTGCGCAAGCACGCCCGGGCGGTGGAGGCCTCGATGCGCGCCTACGCCACCCGCTTCGGCGAGGACCCCGCGCGCTGGGGCCTCGCCGGCATGCTGCACGACTTCGACTACGAGATGCACCCGCGGGCGCCGCACCACCCGGTGAAGGGCGCCGAGATCCTCCTCGCCCGCGGCGTCGAGCGCGAGGTCGTCTACGCCATCCTCGCCCACGCCGACTACTCCGGCATGCCGCGCGTCTCGCGGCTGGACCGGGCGCTGTACGCGTGTGACGAGCTGACCGGCTTCGTGCACGCCTGCGCGCTGGTGCGGCCCGGCAAGGTCATCACCGGGATCGAGCCCGCCTCGGTCCGCAAGAAGCTCAAGGACAAGGGCTTCGCCCGCACGGTGAACCGCGACGACGTCTACCGCGGCGCCGCGGAGCTCGGCGTCGACCTCGACGCCCACATCGCCTTCATCGTCGAGGCCCTCGAGCCCGTCGCTCCCGAGATCGGCCTGGCCCGGGCCTGAGCGTCCGTGCGCGCCGCCTCGCGCGCGATCGTGCACGTCGACATGGACGCGTTCTATGCGTCGGTCGAGCAGCGCGACCGGCCGGAGCTGCGCGGGCGGCCGGTGATCGTGGGCGCCGATCCCCGAGGCCGGGGGGTGGTCTCGGCCGCCTCCTACGAGGCGCGCGTGTACGGCGTGCGCTCGGCGATGCCGATCTCGCGCGCCTTTCGGCTGTGTCCCCACGGCGTCTACCTGCCGGTCGACATGGCCAAGTACGCGCGCGTCTCGCGCGAGATCATGGCGGTCCTCGGCGACTTCTCGCCGCTGGTGGAGCCGGTGTCGGTCGACGAGGCCTTCGTGGACCTCACCGGCACGCAGACGCTGTGGGGGCCGCCGGCCGCGGCCGTGCGCCGGATCAAGTCACGGATCCGCGAGGAGACCGGCCTCACGGCCTCGGCCGGGCTGGCGGCGAACAAGTTCGTGGCCAAAGTGGCCTCCGACCTCGAGAAGCCCGATGGCCTGGTCGTGGTGCCGGCGGGCGGGGAGGCGGCCTTTCTGGCGCCGCTGCCGATCGAGCGGCTGTGGGGCGTGGGCAAGGCCACCGCCAAGGAGCTGGCCGATCTCGGCGTGACGACGATCGGCCGGCTGCAGCAGCTGCCGCCGCCCGTGCTCGCCGCACGCCTGGGGCCACACGGGCCAAGCTTGCAGGCGCTCGCCTTCGGTCGCGACGATCGACCGGTCGAGCCGTTCTCGCCGCCCAAGTCCATGGGCGCCGAGGAGACCTTCGAGCGCGACTGCCGCGACCTCGCCCGCCTGGAGGAGACCCTGCGCGGGCAGGCCGAGCGGGTGGCCCGCGAGCTGCGCGCCGAGGGGCTGGCGGCCTGCCGGGTGACGCTCAAGCTGCGCTGGGCCGACTTCCGCACGCTCACGCGCAGCCACACGGGCGATCCGACCCAGGACGGGCTGGAGATCTACCGCCGGGCGGCCACGCTGCTCCGGCGCGAGCGGCTGATCCAGCCGGTGCGGCTGATCGGCGTCTCGGCCTCCACCTTCAGGCCCGAGGCCCATGGTCAGCTCCCGCTCCTCGACCCGGCCGCCGTGCGCCGCGAGCAGCTCGCCCGGGCGGTGGACCGCATCACCGGGCGGTTCGGCCGCTCCGCCATCCTCCCCGCCCGGCTCGTCGACCGACCCGATTGATTGAGTGGGGGGCCCCGAGATGGCCCCCACACCCCCCGTACGCTCGTCGCGCCCCGGCGCAGCCGGGACGCTCGATTGTGGAACATGGGGGGCCCCGACATGGCCCCCAAACCCCCCAACGCTCGTCGCGCCCCGGCGCAGTGGCCATGATCCTGGCGATGGAGGGACTCAACCGGGCCGGCAAGAGCCTGACGCGCGACTCGTACTCGAAAGCGGCCGGTCAGGCGACGACGAGTGAGCCATGGCTGATCTACTCGAGGTCCGGAGGCTTTCGCTCCGCTTCGGAGGCATTCAGGCGCTGCAGGACGTCTCGGTGTCGGTGGGGGAGGGCGAGACGTGTGCGGTCATCGGGCCGAATGGGTCGGGGAAGACGCGCTGTTCAACTGCATCACGGGGATCTACCGGCCCAGCGCGGGGACGATCACGTTTCGGGGCGAGACGCTGCTGGAGCGCTCGCCCGACCACGTGACCTCGCTCGGCATCGCGCGGACGTTCCAGAACCTCCGGCTCTTCCACAACCTGACGGTGCTCGACAATCTCATGGTCGGACGCCACCTGCACTTCGAGCGCAACTTCCTGGCGGTCCTGCTGCGGCGGCGCGGCGAGGAGATCCGCCACCGCCGCCGGTGCGAGGAGATCATCGAGTTCCTCGACCTGGAGCCCGTGCGCAAGACGCGCGTGGCCGACTGCCCCTACGGCGTGCAGAAGCGCGTGGAGCTGGGCCGGGCGCTCGCCACCGAGCCGAAGCTGCTGCTGCTCGACGAGCCGGTGTCCGGCCTCACCCAGGAGGAGAAGGAGGAGTTCTCGTACTGGATCCACGAGATCCGCGGGCGCTTCTCGATCACGGTGCTGCTGGTCGAGCACGATCTGCGGGTGGCCTCGCGCCTGGCGGGTCGGATGGTGGTGCTCGACCACGGCGTCAAGATCGCCGAGGGCCCCCCGGCCGAGGTCCAGCGCCATCCCGACGTCGTCAAGGCCTACCTCGGGGAGTAGGCGATGGCGCTCCTGAAAGTCAGCTCGATCGAGACGCTCTACTTCGACCGGATCTATGCGCTGTTCGGCGTCTCGCTCGAGGTGCAGGAGGGCGGCATCTTCACGGTCCTGGGGCCGAACGGGGCGGGGAAGACGACGCTCCTGCGCACGATCGCGGGACTGCTGCGCGACCAGCCCAAGAAGGGCGAGATCCACTTCGACGGCCGGCGCATCGACGGCTGGCAGCCGGAGGCCGTCGCCCGGCTGGGCGTCGTCTACGTGCCGGAGGACCGCGGCCTCTTCAAGGAGCTGACGGTGGCCGAGAACCTCGAGCTCGGCCTGTGGGGCCGCCGCGACGAGGGCGTCCGCCGGGATCTCGACTTCGTCCACGGCATGTTCCCCATCTTGAAGGAGCGGGCGCGCCAGGAGGCGGAGACGCTGTCGGGCGGCGAGCAGCAGATGCTGGCGCTCGGCCGCGCGATGCTGCGGCGGCCCAGGCTGCTGATGCTCGACGAGCCCTCGCTCGGCCTCGCGCCGCGCGTCGCCCGGACCGTGTACGAGGCGCTCGGGACGATCAGCACGACCGGCACCACCATCCTGCTCGTCGAGCAGAACGCCCGGCTGGCGCTCGGGGTGGCGCAGCGCGGGGCCATCCTCGAGGCCGGGCGCGTGGCGCTGGAAGGCACCGCCGAGGAGCTGCAGTCCAACGAGGACGTCCGCGAAGTCTACCTCGGTGTGGGCGGCGCCGAGCCGCCGGCCCGGGGCTGGCGGCTCTACCGCAAGAGGAGGAGATGGTGATGGACCTGCCGGGCGCCGACGCTGCCCGCCATGCTGGCCCGCCAGGCCGCCACCCGCGGCGATCGGCTGGCCCTCCGGTACAAGGCGCACGGAATCTGGCACCGAGTGACGTGGCGCCAGTACGGCGATGCCGTCGACAAGGTCGCCGCCGCCCTGCTGGCCTTCGGGCTGCACCCCAGGAGAACGTCGCCGTCATCGGCGACAACCGTCCGGAGTGGCTCTACTGCCACCTCGGCATCCAGACCGCCGGCGGCGTGACCGTGGGCGTCTACCCGACCTCGGCGCCCGAGCAGATCCGTTACCTGCTCGATCACTCCGAGGCGCGGCTGATCTTCGTGGAGAACGAGGAGCAGCTCGACAAGCTGCTGACGATCGTGGGCGACACCCGGATCGAGCGCGTGGTGGTGTGGGACGCCAAGGGACTGTGGGGGTACGCCGACGAGCGCGTGACGTTCTTCGAGGACTTCCTCAAGCAGGGCCTGGCCTTCGCCGAGCGCGAGCCGACCGCCGTCGCCCGCCGGCGCGGCGCCGTCGCCGCCGCCGACACCGCCATGATCATCTACACGTCGGGTACTACGGGGCCGCCCAAGGGCGCCATGCTGTCGCACCACTCGACTGGTCTGCGCCCCAGCCCCCTCTGGGGGATGGGGGGCTCGAGCGAGCCGTGCCCGGAGCGGGTTACGGCGACAGGCGAGCCATGCGGGCGCACCCGCGGCCCCCGCGCCCCATCCCCGGCGTCACCGGATTCCACGAGAGTCATTAGATGGAGAAGCTGCTGCAGTATGGGTTGACGGGGTTGTCGGCGGGGAGTTTGTACGCGCTGGTGGCGCTGGGGATCGTGCTGATCTACCGGTCGACCCGGGTGCTGAACTTCGCCCACGGCGACGTGGCCACGCTGGCCACCTTCGTGGCGTTCACGCTGCTGTCGCGCGGCTTCTCGTTCCCGGTCGCGGTGCTCGGCAGCCTGGCGGCCGGCGGCCTGGTCGGCATCGCCTTCTACTTCGTCGTCCTCGTGCGCGCCCAGCGTCGCGGGGCCAACCTGCTCGGCATGGTGATCCTCACCCTCGGCCTGGCCCTGATGATCCAGGGCGTGGTGGTGTACCTGTGGGGCGCCGAGCCGGTCTCGCTGCCGTTCCCCATCTCCGACACGAAGACGTACACGCTGGGCGGCGTGGTCGTGAGCCAGCTGTCGCTGGCCACGATGGGAGCCGGCGTGGCCGGCTCCGCGCTGCTCTACCTGCTCGTGCAGAAGACGCGCCTGGGCCTCGCCATGCGCGCCACCTCGGAGAACGTCATGGCCGCCCAGACGCTGGGGATCCCGACGCGGCTGGTGCTGGGCGTGTCGTGGGCGGCGGCCTCGGCGCTCGGCGTGGTGGCCGGGATCTTCCTGGCGCCGGCGCTGCTGCTCGACCCGTTCTTCATGCTCGATCCGTTCCTGAAGGGGTTCGCCGCCGCCGTGCTGGGCGGGCTGAACAGCCTGCCGGGGGCCGTGGTGGGCGCGCTGCTGCTGGGGGTGGCCGAGAGCTGGACGGGCGCCTACCTGACGATCCAGTTCAAGAACACGCTGGCGTTCGTGATCATCATCCTGGTGCTACTGGTCCGGCCGGCGGGCCTGCTCGGCAAGGAGTTCAAGGAGCGGGTGTAGCGGGCGGCGACGTCGAAAGGACGCCGTTGCCTGCGTCGTGGGCATCGTTTAGACTCACTGAACAGCAGTTCAGTCGACGGCCGGAGAGACCGATGGAACGCCCGATCGCCTATGACAAGCTCGCGCGGGAGGACCGCTTCGTGCGGATGCGCACGCGCGACGTCGGCACCCTGAAGATCGAGCAGGGGCTGCCGCCGTTCCCCGACCTGGCCAGTCGCGAGTCGATGCGCGACCGCGTGCACGGCATCCTGGTCGGCGAGCTGCAGGCGATGGAGGGCGCGGGCCGCACGGTCTACGATTTCCCCGACGCGCCGTGGGAGTTCACCATGGACATGGCGCGGCAGGTGTGGGACGAGTCGCGCCACGTCGAGACCTACCTGGGGCTGCTCGACCACCTCGGGGGCCGGGTCGGCGAGTTCCCGGAGACGACGCTGCTCTGGCGGTGCGCCTGCGCGGAGGACGCCGCCGCCCGCGTGGCCGGCGTCAACCGCGGCCTCGAGGGGCTGGCCTGCGACGTCTTCAACCAGCTCATCCACATCGCGAAGAAGATCGACGACCCCGTCCTCGAGCGCGCGGTGGACTACGTGCTGGCGGACGAGATCACCCACGTGCGCATGGGCTCGCGCTGGCTCAACGAGCTGACCCGGGGCGACCCCGAGCGGCGGCGGCGGGCCATCGAGTTCCAGGACTCGATCGACGATCGGTTCAACCTCGGGGGCCAGCGGCGGGACGGGCACCACGACGACGTGCCGATCTCGATCGCCAAGGACGCCCGGCGGCTGGCCGGCTTCACCGAGGAGGAGATCGAGCGGCTCGTCAAGAGTACGCAGCGCTCCCAGGTGTACTAGCTGACCGCTCACCCGCTCGCCGGTCACTTTTCCGTCGACGCCGCCGCCCGGCGCATCCGCCACTATCGCTACGTCGAGGAGCGGATGATGCGCGTGCTCGGCGGCTGGATCGCGCTCACGCCCGAGCTGCCCGCCAAGCTCCTGTTCGGCCGTCACGTCTGGGACTGCGCCCAGCACGCCGACCTCTGGGGCCGTCGCCTGCCCGAGCTGCGCGCCCTCGCCCAGCAGTCGGAACCGGCCGGCCCTGCCGTCGTGGGGCTGCTGGACCTGATCGAGACGGCCGAGGCGGCCGGCCAGACGGTCGAGCGCATCACCGCCATCTACCGGGTGCTCAAACCCCATCTGGCGACCGTCTACGAGCGCCACCTGGCCGTCGCGAATCCCGTCTACGAGCCGCCCACGCGGCGCATCCTGGTCCGGGCGATCGCGGAGGAGCGCCGTCACGCCGCCGCCGGCACGATCGCCCTCGAGCGCCTGATCGCCGCCGACCGCGCGCTGGCCGAGCGGGCGGATGCCTGGGAGCGCCGCGTGCTCGACGCGCTGGCGGCGGCGCGCGGCGTGACGGGCGACGTCGAGGCACCGCTGGTCACGCCGCCGGACACGCCGCCGGACCCGGTCGAGGTCGCCCAGGACCTGGTGCCCGCCCCGCCCCCGTTCGATCCAGCCGCGGCGCTGGGGGAGCTGGCCGCGCCGCTGGCCGCGCATCGCGGCGCCCTCGAGCGCGGCGACGTGGAGGCGCTGCGGACCGCCCTGGCCCCCGAGGCGGGGCCCGACGTCGCGAGCGCGTACGCCGGGCTGCCGGGGCCGTTCGCGCGGACCGAGGTGGTCGGCTGCGCCCGCATCGGGCGACAACGGGTCGTGAAGCTCTGGCTGGACAGCCCGCGCGGCCGGGTCGTGCTGCAGGAGCGGTGGCTGCCGTCGGCGGCCGGCTGGCGCATCGCCGCCGTCGAGGTCACGCGCGCCGAGCCGGGGCCGTAGTGTTCCGCGCCGTGCTCGTCGCCAACCGCGGCGAGATCGCCCGTCGCGTCTTCCGCGCCTGCCGCCGGCTCGGCGTCGGCACCATCGCCGTCTACTCGGAGGCCGACCGGGACGCCCCCCACGTGCGCGACGCCGACCGCCGCGCGCTGCTGGGGCCGGCGCCCGCCCGCGAGAGCTACCTCGACATCGAGCGCATCCTGGCCGCCGCCCGCGAGCAGGGCGCCGACGCCGTGCATCCGGGCTACGGGTTCCTCGCCGAGAACTGGCGCTTCGCCGACGCCTGCGCCCGCGCGGGGCTCGCGTTCATCGGCCCCCCGGCCGAGGCGATCCGCGCGATGGGCGACAAGTCCGGCGCCCGCCGGCTCATGGCGGCGGCCGGCGTGCCCACGGTGCCGGGCAGCCCGGGCCCCGTCGCCGACGCCGCCGACGCCGAGGCGCAAGCGGCCGCCATCGGGTTTCCGTTCATCCTCAAGGCGGCCGGCGGCGGGGGAGGCATCGGGCTGGCGCGCGTCGACCGCGCCGCCGACCTCGCGGCGGCGTTCGCCGCCGCCACGCGCCGGGCGCAGGCGGCGTTCGGCAACGGCGCGCTCTACCTCGAGCGCTACCTGGAGCGGCCGCGTCACGTCGAGGTCCAGGTGTTCGCCGACGCCCACGGCGCGGTCGTGCACCTGCACGAGCGCGAGTGCTCGCTCCAGCGCCGCCACCAGAAGCTGCTGGAGGAGTCGCCGGCGCCGGGCCTCGATCCCGCCACCAAGCGGGGGCTGGTCGAGGCCGCGGTGGCGGGCGCCCGCGCCATCGGCTACGTCAACGCCGGCACGCTGGAGTTCCTGGTCGACGGGCGCGGCGGGTTCTACTTCATCGAGATGAACACGCGCATCCAGGTCGAGCACCCGGTGACCGAGGAGGCGACCGGCCTCGACCTCGTGGTGGAGCAGCTGCGGGTGGCCGCCGGCGAGCGCCTGTCCTGGCGCCAGGCCGAGATCGTCCAGCACGGCGCCGCCATGGAGGTTCGCGTCTACGCCGAGGACCCCGACCGGAACTTCCTGCCCTCGCCCGGCACGATCGGCCGGCTCGCGCTGCCGGCCGGCGAGGGGATTCGCGTCGAGTCGGGCGTCGAGACCGGGACCACCGTCTCCGTCCACTACGACCCGCTGCTCGTCAAGCTGATCGCCCGGGGCGGCGGCCGCGACGAGGCGCTCGGCCGCCTGCGGGCGGCCCTCGACGCGACCGCGGTCGAGGGTGTGCGCACGACGCTGCCGTTCTTGAGGAAGGTCCTCGACCATCCCGACGTGCGGCGCGGCGCGCTCCACACGCAGATGGTGGAGCAGGGCGCCTTCCGCTAAACTCTCGGTCCGATAAACTCTCGGTCCGACAAAGGAGCGTTCCCCATGCCGGAGGAGATCAGGGCGCACATCACGGGCGTCGTCTTCCAGGTCGCCGCCAAGGCGGGCGATCGGGTGGGTGCCGGCGACCCCGTCATCGTGCTCGAATCGATGAAGATGGAGATCCCGGTCGAGGCGCCGCGGGCGGGCGTGGTGAAGGAGATCACGGTGCAGGAGGGCCAGACCGTGCAGGAAGGCGACACCGTCGCCGTCCTGGACTGAGGAGACGCCCATGAGCGTGGCGATGGTGCGCGACCTCTACGACTATCACCGCTGGGCCAATGGCAAGCTCTACGACTTCGCGGCCGCGCTCGGCGAGGCGACGTGTGCGCGCGAGGTGGGCACGCAGTTCAGCTATCCCCGGGTGACCCGGATGTTCGCCCACCTCTACGGCGCCGACTGGGTCTGGCTCAGCCGCTGGAAGGGGACCTCGCCCACCGCGGTGCCGGGCGACGAGCTGACGACCATGGCGG
>DASWJN010000309.1:0-4161 GCA_036397135.1 Candidatus Methylomirabilota bacterium | reverse complement strand
TACTCGGCGGCGATGACGGCGGCTTGCGTCACCATCCCGGTCAGGCCGACGCCGACGCCCACGCCGATGCCGAGGGCCAGCACGAAGAGGCGGAGCGTCGGCGCCAGCGAGGCGACCGCGAGACCGGCGGCGGTCGCCAGCAGGCCGGCGGCCACCAGCGCCCGCGGGCTGGCGCGATCGACGAGGTGGCCAGACACGGGGCCCAGCGCGGCGCCGCCGACCCAGATCAGCGTGACGGCCAGCGCAATTGCCGCGCGGGAGCCGCCGAACTCGTCGAGCAGGGGCGGGAAGAAGACGGGGAACGTGTTGCCGATGCCGGAGACGAACAGCATCGTGAGAAATGCCAGCGCCAGGCGTGGGCTGGCGAGCCGCTCGGGCTCAGCCAAGCGAGAAGTGCACCGGGATGACGATCCACACCTGGACCGGCCGGCCGGCGCGCCGCGCCGGCTCGAAGCGCCAGCGGCGCAGCGCCTCCACGGCCGCCGCGTCGAGGTCGGCGTGGCCGGCCGAACGGTCGATCACGACCTCGGCGACGGCGCCCTCCACCGTCACGCGTGCCCGCAACACGACCGTGCCCTGGATGCCGGCCAGTCGCGCCCGCTCCGGGTAGCGCGGCGCCGCGTGCTCGGTGGGCTGCGGGGCGATGAGACCGGCGGCGGCCCGGCCGGTCACGGCGGATGGTGCTGCCGGCGGGGACGGCTCGGACATGATCGGTCCCGGCGGCGGCTCCACGGTGGCGGCCGGCGCGCCGCGGAAGGTCGGCGGGGATGGTGCCGGCTCCGTCCCCGGCGTCGGCGCCGCTGACGACGTGGGCGCCGGAGCCGCCTCGCGGACCGCGCGAGGCGCTGGCACGGGACGGGAGGGCGCGGGGCGCGGGCTGGGCAGCGCTGCGCTCACGTCGATGGCCGGCGCGCCGTTCTCGGCGAGGTCGACGACGATCGGCGCCGCCGGGGGTCCGTCGAGGCGCAGCCACACGGCGGCCACGGCGGCCAGGATCGCGGCGTGGACCGCCCACGAGAGCGCCAGCGACCACGCGAGCCCCCGCTCGACGCCGATGCCGTGCACGGCGGCGCTCAGAACGTCAGCCGGAGGCCACCGCGCACGATCCGGGGCGCGCCGATCGAGATGACGCCCTCGCTCGTGCGCGCGACGGTGTAGGTCGTGTCCAGCAGGTTCTCGACGCCGGCGAAGAGCTCCAGCCACGTCGTCACCGCGCGCGAGGCGAACAGGTCGAACACGACGTAGCTGCCGAGCGGCAAGGTGTTCAGGTCGTCCTCGAACTGCGTGCCGACGTAGCGCGCGCTGGCGGTCACGTTGACGAGCGCGGGGTTGCGGTACTGCACGCCGAGCGTGACGTGGTGCTCCGGCACCTGGGCCAGGCGCTTGCCTTCCAGCGCCGGCTGGCCGGGCGCGTCCACCACCCGGGCGTCGGTGAACAGGTAGGCGGCGAGCAGGCGCCAGTCGCGCGCCAGCCGCAGCTCCAGCTCGGTCTCGACGCCCTGGATGCGGGCCAGCTCGAGGTTCTGGCGCTGGCGGCAGGTCGTCCCGACCGGGCAGTCGGGCAGGCGCGTGGCAAGCGTGACATTGGCCACGAGATCCTTCACCTCGTTGACGAAGCCGGTCACGCGGGCCTCCAGCGGCCCCCACCGCTGGGTGACGCCGGCCTCGCCGCCGGTCAGCCGCTCGGGCCGCAGCGTCGCGTTGCCCACCGTCACGTCGTTGCGCACCCGGAAGGGCCGGTACAGCTCGTTGAGCGTGGGGACCCGGAAGCCCTGGTAGACGGAGGCGCGCAGGTCGGTGGTGGGCGTGGCGTGGACGAGCAGCGCCAGCCGCGGGCTGGGGATGATGCGCTCGATGTCGGAAAACGCCTGGCGGGCCGGGATGGCGGGAGACGGCGGCGGCGTGTCGCGGCGGAAGGCGTCGTAGTTGAGCCAGACGTCGCCGCGCAGGCCGCCGACCACCTCGACGGCCGGGTGCGGCGCCCACACGTCCTGCACGTACACGCCCCCGATGACCTGCTCGCCGCCGGCGGTGCGCGTGCGGCGGAAGATGCCGTCGACGAACACGCGCTCGTGGGTCTCGCCGGTGACCCATCGCACGTCGCCGCCCGCCGAGACGAGATGGCGGTCGAACCGGCGGCTCCACTGCAGCCAGCCGCCCGCCGACGTCGTCGGCACCGTCTGGTCGAGGGCCAGCACCTCGGAGTTCCGGTCGGCCGCCTGGGTGGTGAACGTGCTGTGGAACTCCTGCCAGTTGGCGTAGGTGGCAAAGCGCCACTCGCCGTCGCCCGCCAGCAGCCGCCCGCCGAGCGCGCCGATGCCCGACGTGGTGTCGTTGACCTGGAGCGGCGTGCCGTTGAGGCGCTCCTCGTCGTAGTAGTTGCCGCTGACCCAGAACGTCGCGCCGGGCGCCGCGTGCAGCTCCACGCGCCCGTTGAACACGTGGTGCTTCGACTCGGCGTCGACGTCGATGCGGCCACGCCGCGACTCCTTGACGATCGGGTAGCCCCCGGTCTCGTAGCGGTTGCCTTCCAGCAGGATGCGGAACGGCCCGGCGGTCTCGGTCACCAGGAGGCTCAGATTGCTGGTGTCCCGGGTGCCGTAGCTCGCCTCCAGCGTGGCGCCGCGCTCGGTGGGGCGACGGCCGAGCACCTGCACGACGCCGCCGAGGGCGTAGTTGCCCCACACGCTGGAGCCGCCGCCGCGCACGACCTCGACCTGCTCGATGCCCAGCAGCGGCACGCGGTTCCAGTAGACCCAGCCGCCGAACGGGTCGTTGAGCGGCACGCCGTCGAGCAGGACCAGCGCGCGGCTGGTGCCGCTGGGGCCGATGCCGCGCAGCGAGAAGCCCTGCGTGGTCGGATGGCCGACGACGCTGGAGGTGCGGCGGAACAGGCTGAAGCCGGGGACCTGCCGCAGCAGGTCGTCGAGCGTCTGGCTCGGGCTCTCGCGCACGTCGTCGCGCGTGAGGACCGTGACCGAGGCTGGCACGTCGCCCGCCTTCTGCTCCAGGCGCGTCGCCGTGACGACCACCGGCTCCAGGCGCGCCGGCGGCTCGGTCTCCTGCGCGCCGGCGGGCGCCGCCGCCAGCAACAGCACGCCGAGCAGCCGGCGAGCGCGGGCCCTCATCGCTGGCTCAGGACGAAGCGCACGGGCACCTCCACCCAGCTGTCGACCTCCTGCGGGCCGCGCCGCGCCGGCGTGAACGTCCAGCGCTTCACCGTCGTCACGGCCGACTCGTCGAGCACCGCGGCCCCCGCCGACGTCTTGACCCGGACGTCGCCCACGCGGCCGTCGGCGCGCACCTGCACGGTGAGAACGACGGTGCCCTCGATCCCTTGCTCGCGGGCCGCCGGCGGGTAGGGCAGGCGCGGAGTCTCTCGATAGGCCGCCGGCACCAGCGGGTACGAGGCCCGGACCTCGACCGGCGGGAGCTGGATGACATCGTCGGCGACGGCCGGGACGGCGGCGAGCGCGGCGGCGACGGCCAGCACGGTGTGCTTCACAGTGGCGCCGAGGCTACCACGCGGCCGTTCCCATTGACAAAGGCGGACCCCACGTAGTACCTAGGCGCACGACCCGGCATCCACCGAATTCACCTCGAGCGCGGAGGATTCATCATGCGGCACACCGTCGTGATCGTGCTCACCGCGTTGCTGCTCGGCGCGTGGACGCTCCTGCCCGTCGCGGCCCAGGCGCCGCCGTCGTGGAAGCAGGGGCAGCCGCCGGAGATGGCCAACTCGCCGCTGGCTCCCGTCGCCCAGCCGCCCGCCCCCAAGGCGCCCGGCGAGATCCCGGTCGACAGGATCAAGCTGCCGCCCGGCTTCAAGGCCAGCCTGTGGGCGCACGGCCTCAGCAATGCCCGCGCCATGACGTGGGGCGACAAGGGCACGCTGTTCGTGTCCAGCCGCGTGGCCGGCAACGTCTACGCGGTCGTCGACAAGGGCGGCACGCGCGAGGTGAAGACCATCGCCAAGGGGCTCAACCTGCCCAACGGCGTCGCCTTCCGGAACGGCACGCTGTACATCGCCGAGATCCATCGCATCACCAAGATGGACGGCATCGAGGACCGGCTCGACAGCCCGCCGGCCATGACGGTCGTGTACGACATCCTGCCGCGCGACGCGCCGCACGGCTGGAAGTACCTGGCGTTCGGGCCGGA
>DASWJN010000308.1:0-3812 GCA_036397135.1 Candidatus Methylomirabilota bacterium | reverse complement strand
CGGGATCGCTTGCCGGTAACCCGGCTTCACATGCTGACGAATGGACGAATGTTCAGCTACCGTTCTATCGTCAAACGCCTTGCGGAGGTACGCCATCCTCAGCTGACCCTGGGTATTCCGTTGTACTCAGATCACTGTGTGGTGCACGACTACGTCGTCCAGGCTCAGGGGGCGTTTGATCAGACGGTGTCCTTTCGGCAAGGATGCGCTGACGCCGGGCTGGCGGCTGCCGGCGGCGGGTTGCGGGTCAGCGCAGTGGGCCGCGGCTGATCGGACGGCGGCCGGTGCCGCTCAGCGCGGCGGGCCGGCCCGGGCCTGGAGCTCTGCCAGCGTCGTCTCGTAGTTCCACGGCAGCCACTCGCTGGGATCGAGGGCCACGGCTTGATGGTGCCGTTGGAGTGCGACGAGGTACTCGAACGGCGCGATGCCGTTCAGTTCGGCGGTGTGAATCAAGCTCATGAACACGTCGCCGACCCGCGCGCCGGCGAGCGACTTGTAGAACAGGGCGTTCTTGCGATGCAGGATGGCTTTCTTCAACGCCCGCTCGCAGACGTTGTTGTCCAGCGGCGCGCCGGGCACGCGCAGGAAGAGCGTCAGCTGGGCCCAGTGCTTGAGCATATAGGCGATGGCGGTGCCGAGGCCGGAGTTGGGCTCGACCTGATGCTCGTCGAGTTGCTGGCAAAGCCAGGTCTCGAGGTCGACCATCCGCGGGCCGCTCTCGGTCTGGTGCACGCGCAGGCGCTCCGCGGCGGACAGCGCGCCCTCGCGGGCGAGGGCATCGGTCCGATAGACCTCACGTAACGTCTCGAGCACGCGCCGGACTTCGGCGGGGAAGTTCTCAACCACGTCGACGAAGCGGCGGCGCGCGTGGGCCAGGCAGCTGGCCAGGAGCGTGTCGAAGTCGCCCGCGGTGTTCGCGGCGAGGGCGTCGGCCATCTGGATCGGGGGCGCGAGGTCGGTGGCGCGCTGGGCCAAGATGATGGCGAGATTCTCGCCCGCGTGCTGGCGGCCGGTGAAGAACAGGGCGATGAAGTGGCCGTCGCGGGTGGCGACGATGCCCGACGTGAACACGCCGGTCCGGGCGTCGGTCTCTTCATCGGCGGCGGCCGCACGCCGCTGCTCGGCACTGAGCGCGAGAATCTTCATCGTCGTGTCGTCGTTGTAGAGGACCTCGCCCTGGGCCGCCTGTCGGAGCAGTTCGTCCCAGGCCGGGACGAGCGGCGGCAGGGCGTCGCGCACGAGTTCCCATTGGGTGGCGGCCGGCAGGGGGATGCGCATCCCCCGCTGCAAGACCTCGATGCGATGGAACGGCAGGCCACAGCCGTACTTGAGCAGGCCGACCATGCTGGTCGCGGTCGCATCGTACTTCGCGTCGCCGACTTCCGCCGGCGCCGGCGCGGTGAACACCTCGCCGCACAGGTTGCACCGCCAGCGTTCGCACGCGTAGACGGTGGCGCTCAGCGGGGCCATGCCCGTGATCCGCACCAGGGTGGCCGGCTCGGCCAGTGGATAGATCTTGCCCGTCGGGCATCCGGGGCAGCGATCGCCGCGCTGGAGTGAGGGGTGCGGGATCGTCACCCGGTCGGCGCCGGTGTACGCCGCGGCGCTCAGGCGACCGTGACCTGGGCGCGGGGGGCGGGGCCCCGACGAGCCGGACTCGGCGCCCGCGCCCGCCGCCGCCGCGGGCGCGCCGGCGAGGGCGTCCGGGCGGACGATCGTGCGCGTCGTCTCCGTCGGCGCGCCGAAGAGCCAGCGCCGTAGCCGATCGAGCGAGGTCCGCTTGGCCTCGAGCTCCGCCGTCACGAAGGCGAGCGTGTCCATCGCGGCCTTCAGCTTCGCGTGGTCCTCGGGACTCAGCGCGGCCTGCCGGGCGCGCTCGACGATCGCGCCCAGCTCGTCGAAGCGCAGTTCGATCCGCGGCGGCGTGGTCCGCGGGGGCGGCTTCTTCCGGCGAGGTCGACTCACGGCGTCGTCCTCGTCAACCGCGTGCGGAAGTCCGGCCCGAGGGGATAGCCCAGGACTTCTTTGACCGGCTGGGTCGGCCGCATGGTCGGCGCGTTGTGGCCGCGGCCGGTGGTGCGGCCGAGCACCCGCCAGTTCGCCGCGCGATAGCAGGTGCCGCGGAAGCGCGCCGGGTCGATGAAGGTCTCCAGGAAGTAGAGCGGGTGGCCGTAGAGCCGCGGCCAGTCCAACGATACCTGGGCCGCCAGGCGCCCCAGCACATGCGAGGCCAGGTGCGGGACCGTGACCCACGGCAGAATCAAGAAGCGCGAGTTGTAGGCGATGAACCGCACGTTGCGGCGGCGCACGTCGGCCGACCACCCGATGAACCGATCGCGCGGGCCGAGGTGTCGCGGCGCCGACCCCCAGGCGACACACGCGACCGGGCGGGCCGCGGCCCAGACCAGATACTTCAGGTGCGCGCCGACGGGCTGCTGATAGCCGAGATAGTGGTACTGCGCGAGCAGACTATTGAAGAGCTCCTCGTCCGCCGTCCGGCGGACCTGACGGATCTCCAGCGGGCGCAGCTCGCGCAGCGTGGTCGACAGCGGACTCGTGTCCACGCGCACCGCCGGCGCGCTGGTGCGCGGCCGCCACGGCTTGACGGTGCGCCAGCGGGCCGGCGGCAGGACGAGCTGGCCGGCCCGGTGCAGCGCCAACAGCAGGCCGCGACAGACGCCGTCGCACGGCTGCCCGTTCGGTTGCCGCCACTGCCAGGCGGCACAGACGGCGAGGGACAAGGCGCGCCGGCTGAGCTGGGGCTGCGCGGCGATCACCTCGCGGAGGAACCCGAGGTCGCTGCCGGTGATCCGGCGGCCGCGATAGCGCAACACGGTGTCCACGCTGAGGGAGCGTAGCAACGCGCGCGGTAGAACGCAAGTTTCGCGTGCAGCTACCCCGTCGCCAGGCGCCGCCACACCGGCGCGGCATCGGCCGCTTGCGGATCGCCGGCCACGATCAGCCGCTGCAGCTGATGCGCCTCGAGCGTCGTCGCCGCGGTCGCACTCGTCGGCCACCAGCGAAACCGGCCGCGCGAGAGCCGCTTGTGCGCCAGCCAGAATCCCTGGCCGTCATAGACGAGGATGCGCAGGGCGGTCTGCCGGCGATTGCGAAAGACGAACAGCCATCCCGAGAACGGATCCGCCGCCAGCACCTCCTGACAGGTGCGCGCGAGCCCATCGATGCCCTTGCGGAAATCCACCGCCTCGACGCCCACCAGGATGCGCATCTGTGGGGTCATCTGGATCATCGGTCGCGGCCCCACGCCACCTGCGTGAGCCTCACGAGGTCGGCCATCGTCATGCCGGTGATCTCGATGCGCAGGCGCCGGCTCCGCGGCGCTTCCAGGTCGATCACGCACGGGCCAAGCCCGGTCGGGGGCGCGGCGGCCAACTCGACGAAGGCGGGCGACGGGCCGCGACCGGGCGTCGCGGTGTCCAGCCGCTTCTTCAGCGAGCCGTAGTCGAGGCAGAGCGTGCGGGCCGTCGTGTACAGGCCGTGCTGCCGTGCCAACGCGGTGGCGGCCGCCCAGAGCGTTGCCGGCATCGGCGCCCCGCGATGCGTCCGCGTTTCCCGCCAGCGTGCGATTCGCCGCCGCGTCTGCTGTAGTCCGAGGGAAGCCGAGCTGGCGCTGATTGCCATCCGTCCGTCCTCCTGTCTCTCGTCGGATGGACAGACGGTAGCAAGCTCGGTCAGGTCAATTCACGCACGCTCACCGGAAGGACACAGAGCGGTCAGGCCGACATCGCCCTGGAGCTGGAGCCGAATGTGTCAGTCGCCGTAAGTAACGGCTACAAGGTGCTCTACTCCTT
>DASWJN010000307.1:0-7232 GCA_036397135.1 Candidatus Methylomirabilota bacterium | reverse complement strand
CGGAGGCCAACGCTCTATCCACCTGAGCTACGGGCGCCCGCCACGACCCTCCTTCGATTGGGGTGACCGATGGGAATCGAACCCACAACCCCCGGCTCCACAGGCCAGTGCTCTAACCAATTGAGCTACGGTCACCGCGCGCAAAAGGCGAGGGCTAATTCTACAGGACGCTCCGGAGAGCGTCCAGCGCGGTCAGCGGCGCTCCATGGTCGGCGTCTGCTCCGGCACCTCGTTGAGCGCCACCGGGCCCTCGCTCTCCTGGCCGCGGAAGTAGCCCGGCGGATTCCCGTGCGAGCTGCCGGTCTCCCGCTTCCAGCCCTGCTGCCGCAGGCACGCCCGGTAGAGATCCAGGTTGACGAGGACGCGCTCGGCGCCCGGCGGGACCCCCGCCGTCTTGACGCAGGCCTGGTGGTCGCTGGTAAAGGCTGCCATGTCAGCGCCGGGCTTGACCCAGTAGAGCTGGCAGCCGGCCAGCAGGAGCGTTCCGAGCCCGAGGCCGAACCAGCGGGCCGCCCGGCGTGGGCGCATCAGCCTTCCATCTCCCGCGGCGAGGGGCCGCCGTCGATCACGATGGTCTCGCCGGTCATCCACGACGAGGCGTCGGAGGCCAGGAACACGCAGGGCCATGCGATCTCCTCCACCTTGCCCCAGCGGCCCATGCCCACCCGCGCAGCCACCGCGTCGTAGGTCTTCTTGCCGTCGGGGCCGGCCTGCTTGAGGACGTCCAGGTAGCCCTCGGTCTCGACGGGGCCGGGCGCGATGCAGTTGACGCGGATGCCCTTGCGGCCCCAGGCGGTGCCCAGCTCGCGGGTGAGCGTGATGACGGCGGCCTTGGCGGCGCCGTAGTGCGACATCATCGTCGAGCCGTAGACGCCGGCGACCGACGAGATGTTGATGATCGCGCCGCCGGCCGGCTGCTGCATCATCTGCTTGCCCGCCCACTTGCAGCCGAGGAACACGCCGTTGAGGTTGATCTGGATCACGGTGTTCCAGCCGTTGACGGAGATGTCCTCCGGTTTGGCCCGGAACGAGGCGCCGGCGTTGTTGACCATGATGTCGAGCCGGCCCCAGTCGGCGACCGCGCGCTCGACCATCGCCTTGACCTGCTCCTCCTGGCGGACGTCGACGGCCAGGGCGAACGTCTTGCGGCCCAGGTCGTGGATGGCCTTGCTGACGGGCTCCAGGTGCTCGAGCTTGCGGCTGCAGATGGCGACGTCGGCGCCGGCCCGCGCGAACTCGATCGCGATCGACTTGCCGATGCCGGTGCCCCCGCCCGTGACGATCGCGGTCTTGCCTTCGAGGGAGAAGGGGTTCCTGGCCATGGCCGGGACGATACCCCACCCCGCCCGCCGGCGTCTACTCCTCCGGCAGGGCGATCCGGGCCTGGCGGTCGGGAACCTCGCGCTCGATGCGGCGCCAGATCGACATCGGCGAGAACGAGGCGCCGTTGCCCTCGGCGCACCCCGAGAGCTTGTCGATCAGCGCCCGCGCCTGGTCGGCGCGCTTGCGGGGGGCCTTGGCCGCGCGGCGCACGTCGTCGTCGCCGGTGTGCTTGGCCTCGACCCAGGCCTCCTCGAGATGGGCCATGAGCAGCACGACCCGGTCGATCTCGTCCTCCAGGTAGGTCCGCCACTCGGCCGTGGAGGCGAATCGCGGGCACTCCCGGCCCAGCACGCCCTCGAAGTGCTCGGTCAGGCGGTGGACGTGCGACAGGTGGTGCTCCATGCGGGCGCGCGCGACCTCGGCCGGACGCTCGGGCTCGCGGGCTGCGCTCTCCCCGGCCAGGGCGGCCACGAGCAGAACGGCGGCGGCCAGCGTTGCACGCATCGTCTTGCAGTATAGCCGGCCGCGCGTCCGCTTCAGCGCAGGGCCGCCGCTTCCGGCTCGCTCACGTGCCAGAGCACGACGGCGTAGTACGGCCCCGGTCGCTCCGGCTGGCCGAGCAGGGGGAAGATCTCGACGTGGTCGATGCGCCGGCCGTCCGCGCGCAGCGTCTCGGTGCCCCGGTTCACCAGGTCGCGCGAGGAGAGTGTGTAGACGGTCGCCACGACGCGGCCCTGGGCGTCGTGGGCCAGGTCGGGGCCGCCCGGCCGCCCCGGCGTCACGCGGGCGACGCCGGGCAGCCGCTCGCGCACCGGGTGCTGGACGACCGGGGCCGGCAGCGCCGAGGGCGCGTCCCCCTCGCCGCGGACGACGAGGTCGTTGACGACCTGCTCGACGCCCTCCACCTGCCAGGCCGCGATCGCGGCATCGGACTTCTGCTGCTCCGTCTCGACGATGCCGGTCAGGTAGACGGTGCCGCCGAAGGTGTCGACGTTCACGCCGGCCCGCCGGCTCACGCCCTCGCCGGCGAGCCGGCGCTTGACGGCCACCTTCACGAGGGTGTCGTCCACGTAGGCGCCGAAGGTCCGGCCCGCCAGCGAGCAGCCGCCGGAGACGACCAGCAGCAGCGCCAGGGCGAGCGCGCGACGGGCGGCCATTCGCCGGAGTGGTGGCTACGCCGCCGCCGCGGGGCGTACCGCCGACTCCTCGCGCAGCCGCTGCTCGACCACCTGCCAGTCGATGTTGCGGAAGAACGCCTCGACGTACTTCGCCTTGTCGGTGGCCTTGTAGTCGCGCATGAAGGCGTGCTCCCACACGTCCATGACCAGCAGCGGCTTGAACCCGGCCGGCACGCCGTCCTGGTGCAGCGTGACCCAGTGGTTGGTGAGCCGGTCGGTGGCGGGATCCTGGAAGAGGATGACCCAGCCGATGCCGCGCATGTCGCCCATCGCCTGGAAATCCGTCTTCCAGGCGTCGAGCGAGCCGAAGGCCTCGCCGAGGGCCTGGGCCACGCCCGAGCCCGACGGCGGGGTGGGCTGGCCGGCCGGGCGCAGGTTCGAGAAGTAGTACTCGTGCAGAATCATGCCGTTGTACTCGAAGCCGAGGCGGCGGGTCAGCTCGGCGAACGCGGGGTCCTTGCCGGAGGCCTTGCCCCGGCCCAGCAGCTCGGCGAGCTCTTCGTTGAGGACGTTCACCTGCTTGACGTAGCCCGCGTAGAGCTTCAGGTGCTCGGCGACCTGGTCGTCCGAGATCCCCTGCAGGCCGTGAAGGCGATCGAAGGACTGCTCTTTGTAAGCCTTGACCTTGTGGCGCGCCATTTCCCCACCTCCTGGGGACGAGCGTGCAATTCGCCTGCCTGCTATCATGTGCGCCACATTCGGTCCAGGGAGGCCAGGTCATGATGAAGCGCTGGTGGTCGCTGCTCCTCGTCACGCTCGTCGCCGGCGCGCTCGTCGCCCCGGCGGGCTTCGCCCAGGCGCCGATCAGGATCGGCGTCATCCAGCCGCTGTCGGGGCCGGTGGCGGCGTCCGGCAACTACGTGCGCATGGGCGCCGAGATCGCGCGGGACTGGATCAACGCCCGGGGCGGCGTCAACGGGCGCAAGGTCGACCTGGTGATCGAGGACAACAAGTCCGACCCCAAGGAGGCCGCCAGCGCCGCCGAGAAGCTCATCGTGCGCGACAAGGTCCCGGCCATCATGGGGGCCTGGGGCTCGTCGATGACGCTGGCCGCCATGCCGAAGCTGCAGGAGTACGGCGTGCCGATGGTCGTGGAGACCTCCAGCGCCGCCTCCATCACCAGGAGCGGCAACCCGTGGGTCTTCCGGATCAGCCCGCCCAGCGAGATGGAGGCGCTCGGCCTGGCGCAGTACGTCGACAAGCTCGGCGTCAAGCGGGCCGACTTCCTGGCCGTCAACACCGACTGGGGCCGGGGGGCGGTGACCGCCTTCGGCGACATGCTCAAGAAGAAGGGCGCCGCGGTGGGCGCGCCCGAGTACATGGACCAGGCCGCCACCGACATGAACGCGCAGATCACCAAGATCAAGGGGGGCGGGGGCGACACGCTGTTCCTCACCACTGCCGTCGAGCAGATCACCCTCGTGCTCAAGCAGTCGCAGGAGCAGCGGCTGGCGCGCAAGATCGTCACCACCGGCGGCTCGTCGTCGCCGACCCAGCTCATCAAGCAGGCCGGCGCCGCCGCCGAGGGCACCTATCACATCGTGTTCTTCATGCCGTGGTTCCCGGAGGCGATGCCGGACGGCAAGCTGGCCAAGGCGTTCGTGGACGAGTGGACCAAGCGCGGCCATCCGTTCGAGGGGCTGACCGAGGGCTTCCGCGGCCACGACGGCATCGCCACCATCGCCGAGGCGGTGAAGATCGCCGGCAAGGACGAGCCCAAGGCCATCCGGGAAGCGCTGTGGAAGGTGTCGTTCACTGGCGTGAACGGCCCGATCAAGTTCGACAAGGACGGGCCGGCCGGCAAGGAGAGCGGGCAGAGCAAGCCGTCGATCTTCGTCGTCCAGATCAAGGACGGCAAGGTGGCGCTCCCGGACTTCATCGCGAAGAAGTAGCCCTGGAAGCGCTACCGCAGCACCTGGTGAACGGGCTGGTGCTGGGCGGCACCTATGCGCTGCTCGGCATCGGCCTCACCCTGATCTTCGGCCTCATGAACCTGGTCAACTTCGCCCACGGCGAGTTCTACACGCTGGGGGCGTACGCGACGTTCGCCGCGCTGGCCCTGGGCGGCCTGAACTTCTTCGCCGCCGTGGCCGCCGCCATCGTGGTGGGCGCCGCCGCGGGGGCGCTGTGCGAGCGGGTGCTGCTGCGCCCGCTGCGCGGCGAGTCGATCGACACGACGATGCTGGTGATGATCGGCCTGTGGATCGCGCTCCAGAACGCCGAGCTGCTGGGCTGGGGCGGCGTGGCGAAGTCGATCCCCCACCCCTTCCCCACCGCGCCGATCGTGCTGGGCCCGGTGGGCATCGCGCCCCTGCGGCTCTTCGTCGTCGTCACCGCGCTGGCGCTGATCGCCGCCTCCTGGCTGCTCATCCAGCGCACGCGCCTGGGCTGCGCCATGCGCGCCACGTTCCAGGACCGGGAGACGGCCGCGCTGATGGGCGTGAGGATCGGGCGCATCCACACCGCCACGTTCGCGTTCGGCTCGGGGCTGGCGGCGGCGGCCGGCGCGCTGCTGGGCCCGATCTTCCTGGCCTATCCCTCGATGGGCGACCTGGCCGCGCTCAAGGCCTTCTCGGTGGTGATCCTGGGCGGGCTCGGCAACCTGCCCGGCGCCACGCTCGGCGGCCTGCTGCTCGGCATCGCCGAGGAGCTGGGGGCCGGCTACGTGTCGTCCGGCTACCGCGACGCCGTCGGCTTCGTCATCATCATCCTCGTGCTGCTCCTCCGCCCCTCCGGCCTCTTCGCCCGCAGCGAACGCATCGGGTGAACCGCGCGCTCGCCGCCCTCGCGGCCCTGGCCCTGCTGACGCTGCCGTTCTGGCTGGCCAGCGCCTACCACCTGCACGTCGTGATCATGGCCGGGATCTTCACGATCCTGGCGCTGAGCCTCAACGTGCTCCTCGGCTACACCGGGCAGCTCTCGCTCGGCCACGCGGCCTTCTTCGGCATCGGCGCCTACACCTCGTCGCTGCTCGCCCTCAAGCTGGAGTGGCCGTTCTGGCTCGGGCTGCCGGCCGCCGCGGTGGCGGCCGGGCTCGCGGGCTGGGCGATCGGCCGGCTGGCCCTCAAGCTGCGCGGGGCCTACTTCGTGCTCGTGACGATCAGCTTCGCCGGCGTGATCTCGCTGGTGAGCGTGAACTGGATGGAGCTGACCAACGGCCCGCTCGGCCTGCCCGGCGTGCCGGCGCCCGAGCTGCCGGGGCTGAGCTTCCGCACCAAGCCCGCCTACTACTACCTGGTGCTGCTGGCCGCCGCCGGGGCCTATCTCGTCTGCCACCGGCTGGTGCACTCGCGCGTGGGCCGCGCGTTCCTGGCGCTGCGCGAGAACGAGGCGCTGGCCGAGTCGGTGGGCGTGGACCCCACGCGCACGCTCGTGGTGGCCGCGGTCGTGAGCGCCGCCCTGGCCGGGGTGGCCGGCAGCCTCTACGCCCACTACACGCGCTTCGTCAGCCCCGAGGTGTTCCTGTTCAGCTACACGGTGACGATGGTCATCATGGTGGTGGCCGGCGGCAAGGGCACGCTGGCGGGCCCGGTGGTCGGCGCCGTGCTCTTCACCGTGCTGCCGGAGGCGCTGCGCGAGGCGATGGCGTGGCAGTGGCAGATGCTGGCCTACGGCGTCCTGCTCGTGCTGCTCGTCTTCTTCCTTCCCCGGGGCATCGTGCCCGCCCTGCAGGCATGGCGGCGCTAGCCGTCCAGGACCTGGCCGTCGATTTCGGCGGCGTGGCCGCGCTGGCCGGAGTGACGTTCGAGGTGCGGCCGGGAACGATCACGAGCCTGATCGGACCCAACGGCGCCGGCAAGACGACGGCGTTCAACGCGATCACCGGGTACCTGCGGCCGCGGCGCGGGCGCGTGACGTTCGACGGCCGGCCGCTCACGGGCCTGCGGCCGTGCGACGTCGCCGGCCGCGGCGTGGTGCGGACGTTCCAGAAGACCAGCGTGTTCCCCGCGCTCAGCGTGCGCGACAACGTGATGATCGGCCTGCACCTGCGCGGGCGCAGCGGGCTCCTCGGGATCCTCGCGGGCCGCCGGGCGGTCGCCCAGGAGGAGGCCCGCCTGGCGGGCGACGCGGACGGAATCATCGCGTTCGTCGGCCTGGACCACCGGCGGGACGCGATCGCCAGCGCCCTGCCCTACGGCGAGCAGCGGCTGGTGGAGGTGGCGGTGGCGCTGGCCGCGCGGCCGCGGCTGCTGCTGCTCGACGAGCCGGCGGCCGGCATGACCGGCAGCGAGAAGGACCGCCTGGTCGAGCTGGTGCGGCGCGTGCGCGGGCAGGGTGTCACCATCTTCCTCGTCGAGCACGACATGCGCCTGGTCATGGGCGTCTCGGAGACGGTCATCGTGCTCAACCACGGCCGGGTCATCGCCGAGGGGCCGCCCGCCGCGATCCAGGCGCACCCCGACGTCATCCGCGCGTACCTGGGATCGGCCCGTGCTCAAGCTTGAGGGGCTGCGCGCCGCCTACGGCCCGATCGAGGCGCTGCGCGGCATCGATCTCGAGGTGCGCGAGGGCGAGCTGGTCTGCCTGCTCGGCGCCAACGGAAGCGGCAAATCCACCACGCTGCGCGCCATCTCCGGCCTGCTGCGCCCGGCCAGCGGGCGCATCGTCTTCGAGGGCGAGCCGATCGGCGGGCGCGAGCCGGCGGCCAGCCTGGCGGCCGGCATCGCCCACTGTCCCGAGGGCCGGCGCGTGTTCCCCTATCTCACCGTGGAGGAGAACCTCCGCATGGGC
>DASWJN010000306.1:0-3370 GCA_036397135.1 Candidatus Methylomirabilota bacterium | reverse complement strand
CACGCTCATGTTCGACTGCGGCCCCGCCGCGACGTCCAAGCTGGTCAAGGTCGGCATCTTCCCCACCGAGGTCGACCACCTCTTCTTCACGCACCACCACTTCGACCACGACGTGGACTACCCGTGCTTCCTCCTCTGCCGCTGGGACCAGTCGACGGGCAAGGAGAAGCCGCTCCGCGTCTTCGGTCCGACCCCGACCGAGACGATCACGGAGAAGCTGATCGGCGAGGAGGGCGCCTTCGCCCACGACTGGAAGGCGCGCATCGGCCACCCCATCTCCCAGCGCATCCACGTGCTGCGGGGCGGCACGCTCCCGCGGAAGCCGCCGTCGGTGCTGGCGAAGGACGTCGGCCCCGGCGCCGTCCACCAGGGCCGCGAGTGGCGGGTGACGGCCGCGCCGGCCGAGCACGTCCAGCCCTTCCTCGACTCCCTGGCCTACCGGCTGGAGGGCGCCGAGGGGTCGATCGTCTTCACCGGCGACACCCAGCCCTGCCGGAGCGTGGTCGACCTCGCCCGCGGGGCCGACATGATGCTCTGCATGTGCTGGGACGATCATGACCGGATGACCGAGCGCGGCGAGGTCGAGGGCGTCTGCGGCACCGTCGGCGCGGCCGAGATGGCCCAGGAGGCCGGCGTCAAGAAGCTGGTCCTGGTCCACATCGGCTCGTACCTGGCCGGCCACGGGCCCATGGAGAAGGGCATCGGCGACGTCCGCCGCCGCTACGAGGGCGAGCTGGTGTTCGCCGAGGAGCTCATCGAGCTTCGAGTGTAGCGTCGCCCGGTGCGAGCCATGAACATCCCCTCGCTTCCGACTCCGGACGCTCGCCCCTCCGGCCCGCCCTGTGGGGTAAGATGGCGCCGGGAGAGGACACGGTGGCGGCGCGGACGGGCAAGCAGTTCGTGGGCTCCACCCTGGCCGGCCGCAACGTCCTCTACGAGCGCTTCTACCTCACCTCGGCCGCGCGCAACCGCATCAACCACCACCTGCGCTACACGGATCGCAGCCGCGCCTACGCCCCCGACGCTCGCGGATGGAGGACACGGCGTCTCGTGGTGGAGACCTGACGGGAGCGCTGTTCGCGGTCACGGCCTTCCTCGGCGCCGGCCTGCTCTTCGTGGTCCAGCCCATGGTCGGCAAGCTGCTCGTCCCCGTGCTGGGCGGTGTCCCCGCCGTCTGGAACACGTGCCTGGTCTTCTTCCAGTCGGCGCTGCTGATCGGCTATGGCTACGCCCACGTGCTGACGGCCCGGCTGCAGGGCCGGCGGCAGGTCGCCGCGCACCTCGCCCTGGCCGCGCTCGCGCTCGTGGCGCTGGCGCTCCGTGCTCGTCCGGACCCGGGGGGATGGTTCCCGGCGGCCGAGCAGCCGATCGCCTGGCTCCTGCTCCAGCTCGCGCTCGTCGTGGGGCTGCCGTTCGTCGTGCTGTCGGCCACCGCGCCGGTCGTGCAGCACTGGTTCGCCCGCGCCACGGACGGCCGTGACCCGTACTTTCTCTATGCCGTCAGCAATCTGGGGAGCCTGGCCGCGCTGCTGAGCTACCCGCTGCTGATCGAGCCGCACGTCACGCTGGAGGCCCAGCATCGCTGGTGGACGGCCGGCTACGTGGCGTTCGTCGGGGTCCTCGCCGCCTGCGGGCTCCGCTCCCCGGACGTCGGGACGGCGGCGCGGAGCTCCGCCCGGGGCGGGGCCGAGCGTGTCGGCGCTCGCCGCCGGCTCCGCTGGGTGGCGCTGGCGTTCGTCCCGTCCGGCTACTTGCTGGGCGTTACCGCGTTCCTCACCGCCGACGTGGCCGCCGTCCCGCTCCTGTGGGTCGTCCCCCTCGCCCTCTACCTGCTGAGCTTCGTCCTGGTCTTCGCGCGGACACCGCTCGTCCGCCACCGCCACGCGGCGCGGCTGCTCCCCGGCCTCGTCCTGCTGGCCGTCCTGGTCACGATGTCCGGCATGACGCTTCCGCTCTGGCTCCTGGTCCCCCTGCACCTGGCCGCCTTCTTCGCCGCGGCGGTGACGTGCCACGGCGAGCTCGCCCACGACCGCCCGCCCCCGGCGGCGCTGACCGGCTACTACCTGGCGATGGCGCTCGGCGGCGCGCTCGGCGGCGCCCTCATCGCCCTGGTCGCTCCCGTGGTCTTCGATCGCGTCGCGGAGTATCCGCTCATCATGGTCCTCGCCTGTCTGCTCCGTCCGGCCGACCCGCGAGGCGCCCGGGCGCGCGAGGCCGACCCGGACCGGGCCCGGCGTCTCGACATCGTGCTGCCGCTCGCGCTCGGCGGCCTCACCGCCGGCCTCGTGCTGGCCACGTCCTGGCTGGGGCTCGGCGATCGCGCGCGGGTGGCGTGGATGTTCGGTGTGCCCGCGATCGTCTGCTACACCTTCGTCGCCCGGCCCATCCGCTTCGCCCTCGGCCTGGCGGCGCTGCTGCTCGCCGGCCTGCTCTACCCAGGCCCTCAGGGCCGGCCCGTGCTCCAGGAGCGGACGTTCTTCGGCGTCCTGCGGGTGACGCTGGATCCCGCCGGACGGTTCCACCAGCTCGTGCACGGCAACACGATCCACGGCCGCCAGCGACGCGGCGACCTGCGCGACCAGCCGCTGTCGTATTACCACCCGACCGGCCCGGCCGGCGACGTCTTCGCGCGCCTCCGAGAGGCCGGCGCGCGCGGAGCGGTCGGCGTCGTCGGCCTGGGCACCGGCTCGCTGTGCGCGTATGCGGGGGAGGGCGAGGAATGGGTCTTCTACGAGATCGACCCGGCCGTCGTCCGTCTCGCCCGCGACCCCGCCTACTTCACGTTCTGGCGCGACTGCCGGGCCGCGCGGCGCTCGGTCGTGACGGGCGACGCGCGGCTCCGTCTCGCCGAGGCCGCCGACGGCCGCTTCGCGGTGCTGGTGCTCGACGCCTTCAGCTCCAGCGCCATCCCGCTCCATCTCCTCACGCGCGAAGCCCTGGACCTCTACCGGCGCAAGACGGCGGCCGGCGGCTGGATCGTGTTCCACATCTCCAGCCAGCACCTGGACCTCGAGCCGGTCGTCGCCCGCCTCGCCCGGGACGCGGGCTGGGTCGCCTACGCCCGGGACGACCGCCGGCTGTCGGCCACGGAGCGGGAGGCCGGCAAGGATCCGTCCCGGTGGGCCGTGCTGGCACGTAGGCGGTCCGACCTCGGCGGGCTCGCCGACGACCTCCGGTGGCGCGCCCTGGCCGGCCGGGGCGACGCGCCCGTGTGGACGGACGACTTCTCGAACCTCTGGGACGTCATCCGGTGGGACGTCGTCCACCCGCGCGCGACCGGCGCGTGGTGCGGACGCGCCGCAAGGTAGGCCGGCCTCGATTCGACTGCGTGCTATCATTGCTAGCGTGGCCGACACGACCCAGCTCATCG
>DASWJN010000305.1:0-19121 GCA_036397135.1 Candidatus Methylomirabilota bacterium | reverse complement strand
AAGTCCACGCCCGTGAGCGCCGCGAGCCCCCCGAACCGCTGGCTGATGCCGACCCCGTCGAGCACACGGGCAGGTAACATCACCCGTCCGCTGGCGTCAAGGTGCCACGCCGGCGTCGGGGATCTCGAAGCTCACTCGACTAGTTGTTCTCGGGGGCGCGGACCCCTGCCGACTACGCGGCCAAGGCGAAGGCGACGGTCGCGCGCGGCTTCACGGCGCTGAAGTTCGACCCGTTCCCCGGTCCCTGGCGCACCCACATCGCGCGGGAGACCGAGCAGCAGGTGGTGGACACGGTGGCGGCGGTGCGGGAGGCGGTGGGGCCGAAGATCGACCTGCTGATCGAGGTCCATCGCCGGCTGGCGCCGATGCACGCCGTGCGCATCGCGCGGATGCTCGAGCCCTTCGACCCCTTCTGGTACGAGGAGCCCGTGTCCGCGCGCGACCTCGGCGCGCTGGCCGAGTGCCGGCGCGAGATCCGGCTGCCGATCGTGACCGGCGAGGAGCTGTACACGCGCTTCGAGTTTCGCGAGGTGTTCGAGCGGCGGGCCGCCGACATCGTCAATCCCGACGTGTGCAACGTGGGCGGGATCGAGGAGCTGCGGGCGATCGCCGCCATGGCCGAGGCCTATCACGTCACCGTCTCGCCCCACAACTACAACAGCACCACCATCGGCTTGGCCGCCACCCTGCACGTGTCGGCGGCCATCCCGAACTTCCTCATCACCGAGTACTTCGTCAACTTCGAGCCGCGGGGCAACGACGTCGCGGTCAGCCCCTTCCGCGTCGACCAGGGCTATCTGACCGTCCCCACGGCGCCGGGCCTCGGCATCGAGCTGCGCGAGGACTCGCTGGCGCGCTTCGCCTATCGCGAGTTCCCGGCCCGGGGGATCCCGATGCCCCGCGACGAGGGACCGTAGCGGCTCATCCGGCGCTGGAATGGGTCTCCCGCCACTGCCGGATCTGCGCTCCGTGCTCGCGATAGTGGCCGGGCCCCACGCCGTCGAAGAGGTCCCGCGCGGCGCCGCCCGTCGCGAAGTGCGCCTCGGCGAGCCCCCGGGCCGCCGTGAGGAGGGCGTCGTGGGAGGCGTCCAGCTCGGCGAGGACCTCGCCGGTCTTCACGCCGGTCTTCCGCTCGACGAAGCGCGCGTTCCAGGCGTCGAAGTCGTCGTAGGCGCCGGCCGGGTGCGCGGGCTCGCCCCGGGCGATGCGCTCGAGCGCGGGAATCATCTCCCGGTGCCAGCCGGAGATGTGGATCGCGATCTCCCGCACGCCCCAGGTGCCAAGCCAGGGCCGCCGCAGCTCGTTCTCCGGTAACCCCTCGACCGCCCGGCGCAGCCCACCGAACTCCTCCTCAGCCTGTTGCAGCAGCGTGGCCTTGTCGCTCATGGCGTCCTCCGTCCGGGATGGGTGCTTACGCAGGCTGAGACCCCGGTCGGCGGCCGGCGTGAAACGCCACGCTCGCCGGGGAGCGTCCGCCGGCCGGGCGTTACCCCGGCGGCTATCCGCGACGGCGAGCCGGGGACCGTCATCCCCGGCTCGAGGTGCCGGCCGCGCCGTCACGGCTTCACCCGGCGCGGTGAGGGCTCACCACGCCGCAGCGGATCCTCGATCTACCGGAACGCCGGGGCGATCTCCGCGATGAAGCGGTCGAGGTCGCGGCGCAGCTCGGGCAGCGGGCGGAACAGGCTGGGGATGAACAGCACGCCGCAGCCGGCGGCCTGGAGCTGGCCGAGCTGGTCGCGGATCTGGTCGGGCGTGCCGGCCAGGCAGGTGTCGCGGGCGTCGGCGGCGTGGCGGCCCATGCGCGTCTCGATCGTCCCGGCCAGCTGATCGATCTCGTCCTTCCTGTCGGTGATCAGCAGCGCCATGTTGACCGAGCGCGTGATCGTCCTGGGATCACGGCCCACGGCGGCGCAGTGCTCGTCGAGGATCTTGCCCTTGCGCCCCAGCACCTGGGGGCCACCCCACACGTTCCAGTGGTCGGCGTGCCTGGCCACGATGCGCAGGGTGACGCGCTCGCCGCCGCCGCCGATCATCAGCTCGGGATGCGGGGTCTGCACCGGCTTGGGGTCGAGCGGAGCGTCGGCCAGCTGGTAGTGGCGTCCCTTGAAGTCGCTGCGGCGCTGCGTCCACAGCGCCTTCATGACCTCGCACGCCTCGTCCAGGCGCTCCAGCCGCTCGCGCATCGTGTAGAACGGGATACCGTAGGCCTCGTGCTCGTTCTGCTGCCAGCCGGCGCCCATCCCGAGCAGCAGCCGGCCTCCCGAGATGATGTCGACTTGGGCGGCCATCTTGGCCACGACGGCCGGATGGCGGTACGTGTTGCCGAGCACGATCGTGCCCAGGCGCATTCGCGGCACCACCGCCGCCAGGGCGCTGAGCGTGCTCCACGATTCCAGCATGGCGCCCTCGCGCTCCCTGGTGTTCGGCATGAAATGGTCGGTGACGCAGGCGACGTCCCAGCCCGTCGTCTCGAGGTGCCGCCAGAGGTCCAGCACGCCCGACCAGGTCTGGGCGCCCATGCTCGTGAACAGGCCGAATCGCATGTCTCTCCTCCTCGGATCCGCCGGGGCGGCCCGGCGGAGAGACATACTACCGCGCCGGAGAACGGGGCGCGGGTCGATCGCCGCGGGCGGGGCGGCCCGCGTCCTCACCTCCGCGCCTCGGCGCGGGACGCTGCTGAACGGCGGGTCTGGCGGGTGGCTGCGCCGGGCGCGGAGTATTGAACCCGGCCCGGGTCGGCGGACGGTTGGCGGGTTCCGCCGACCGCGGCGCCCGTCCCTCGGGCCGCGGCGTCGCACGCTCGGCCGGCGGCCGCACGTCGGGCACCCGTCTCTCGCGCGGGGGCGCCGGGCGCTCGACGGGCGGCCGAGTGCTCGGGCGCTGCCCCTCGCGCCCCGGAACGCCCCGCTCGATAGGCGGCCGCACGTCGGGCGCCTGTCCCCCGCGCGCCGGCACTGCGCGCCCGACCGGCGGGGGGATCTCGAGCACCCGTCTCTCGCGCGGGGGCGCCGGGCGCTCGACGGGCGGCCGAGTGCTCGGGCGCTGCCCCTGGCGCCCCGGAACGCCCCGCTCGACGGGCGGCCGCCCGTCGGGCGCCTGCCCCTCGCGCGCCGGCACCGCCGGCACCGCGTGCCCGACCGGCGGGGGCAACTCGAGCACCCGCCCCTCGCGCGCCGGCACCTCACGCTCGACCGGCGGGCGCGTGTCCGGGCGCTGGCCCTGGCGCGGCGGCGCTGTCCGCTCGACGGGCGGCTTCGCCTCGCGCGGTGGTCCGTCACTGCGCGGTGGAACCCGACCGCCGCGGCGCTCTTCGCCCGCGCCACGCCCCGCGGCCCCACGGCGTTCCGGCTGATCGGGCCGCGCCGCGGGCGGCGTCGGCTGCGGCCGCCGCGGCCGCTCGGCCGCCGGCGACCTCTCCGCCACGCCCGGCTCGCGCGTCCGCTCTCTTCCGGCGCGGTCACGGTCGCCGTCACGACCCTCCGGCCGGCTGGCCGGCTGACGCCGCGTCACGACCGGGCGGGACAGCGTGCGCTCCGGCGGCCTGGTGCCCCGTCCGTCGGCGGCGACGTAGCTCGAGCGATCCGGCTTCACGTCGAGGCGGCCGTGGATCGGGCGCAGCCGGCGCACGTCGACGTCGCGCACGCGGGCTTCGTGGACGCCGCGGCGGCCGAAGCTGTCCTGCCGGACCGCCACCACCGCGTTCCGGGCCCGCACGTTCCTGTACACCGTGATGTGGTTGACGTTCACCACGGTGGTGCGGTGGATGACCACGTTGTTCACCACGCGCGGTCCGCCCCACCCGCCCCACCACGGCCGCCCGTGGAAGCGCGACGCCCGCCACCACGGCACGACGGGCTCGCCCCAGCCGAGCGCCACCCAGCTCACGAACGGGCTGCCGATCGTCACGCTCACTCCGGGCGAGCCGAAGAACGCCACCAGCGCGGGCGCGTAGACCGGCCGCGCGATGATCGGACCCGGCGCCCACGCCCACGTCCCGCCCAGGTACACCCAGCGACCGTAGTGGTACGGCGCCCAGCCCCACGGCGCCGTGTCGACCCAGGTCCAGCCGTAGTACGGGTCGGCGATCCAGCGGCCCGTGCTGTAGGGCGCCCAGTCCGGCGCCACTCCAGCCGGCACCCAGACGGCGCCATAGCTCGGCTCGGTCCGCCAGGTGCCGTGGCGGTCCAGCTCGGCCACGCCGGCGACGTCCGGCGTCACGTACCGCGCGCTCGCCGCGTTCACGAGGTGCTCGGTGCGCGCATCGTTCCAGGCGTCCCAGACGTCCGGCGCCGGGGCGGCCGACCGTTGCATGGTCGTGCCCTCGACGACCGCCTGCTCACCGTCGGCGATGGCCACCGGCTCTCCGCCCGCCGACGTGATCGTGGCCCGCCCCGCACGCCGGTTGACGAAGGCGGTGCGGTCCGGCGCGACGTCCACCCGGTAGTAGCCCGGGCCCTCGATCGTGAAGGCGGCGTGCGGCGTGTCGACCTCGATCGAGTGCCCGGGCTCGAGGCTCCGCACGTCGAGGGCGACGTGGCCGGCGGTGACCTTGAGCTGGAGGAAGTCGGGCTCCTGGCCGACGAGGCCGAGCTGCGTGTTTCCCCACGACCGGACGAACGACTGCCCGCCGATCTGCAGCTCGAGGTTGCCGCGGTGGCCGGTGTACAGCTCGTCGCCCGGCGCCAGGGGGGTGTTCACCTGCGCGGGGGCCCACTCGTCGGCGCCGGGACGCCAGAACGACGCCTCGCCGTCGACGTAGCTCAGCCGGGGCGGGGTGCGTCCGATCGCGTCCTCGGCGGCGGGCGGCTCGGCGGCGGGGACGCCGGCGACGGTGCCGGACAGGAGCGCGAGGCCGAGCAGCAACGCGGTCAACCGCCGGGCTAGGGTCGTCATGGTGGCTGCCTCCGCTCCCTTGGACGGACGGCGGCCGGCCGGCATTCGCGAGCGGCTTACAGGTACTTGGTCGGGCAGATGATCGTGCGCCACATGTGCGCGGAGGGGCTCGCGTCCCAACCCAGCCCTTCCTCGGGCTGCTTGAAGTGGCGGCCGACGACGTCGGTGAACTCCTCCAGCTCGACCTGCACGGTGGGGTCGAAGGCGTAGAGGTCGTTCACGCAGATCAATCGCGCGGTCATGTACCACTTGTGGTCGCGCGCGTACCGGTAATCGCGCTCGATGTAGGGATCCGGCGTGTAGTCCGCCCCGAACAGCTTCTTGTACAGCTCGGGGTAGCGGTACCCCACCGACTCGTCGGGATAGAAGCGCAGGGCCTGGTGGTAGCGGATCGCCCAGCTGACCTCCTCGTCCACGTAGGGCTCCAGCATCTGGGCGGCCCAGTACCCATGATCGCCGCGGATGAAGCCGGCGATGGCGATGTCGTGCAGCAGGCAGGCCAGGACCACCTTCTCCTCGACCCCGTGCTTCATCGCCAGCCGCGCGCTCTGCATGAGGTGGTTGGCCGGCCCGAAGCGGTACTTGAAGAAGTCGAACAGCGTGGGCCGGTCGGGCATCCTCGGCAGCCGGGGGTCGGCCCCCATCATGACCCGCTTGCCGTTGTCCGGCCGCGTCACCGGCACTCTCGGATCGCGCTCGCCCGAGGTGTAGATGACCGACGTGACCACGGTGCGATCCAGCTCCTCGCTCATCGCGCGCTCGGCGGCCTCGGCCTGCTCCAGCATTGTCATGACCGGATGATCGGTCCCCGGGCCGCCCACTGTCAAGCGACGCCGGCGACGGGCGGCCGGCGGCCGGCCCACGGGCGCGCGGCCTCGAGCTGGGCGGCCAGGCGGAAGAGCGTGGCCTCGTCGCCGAAGCGCCCGGCGAACTGCACGCCGAGGGGCAGTCCGCCGCTCGACATCGCCAGGGGCACCGTCATGGCGGGGTTGCCGGACGAGTTGAAGAGCGAGGTGAAGCCGATGCTGGCGAACACCGCGGCCAGGTAGCGCTCGGGGTCGTCCGTCGACATGTCGAGCACGCCGAGCGGGTGCGGCGGCTGGCACATCGTCGGCGACAGGATCACGTCGTAGTCCTGGAAGAAGCGGGCGACCGCGCGGCCGGTCCGGTGCACGACGTGCATCGACCGGGCGTAGTCGGCCGCGGACATCGTGCGCGCATCCTTCACCCGGTCCCACGTCATGCGCTCGACGTCGGACTCGGCGAGCGGGCGCCCCAGGACCGCAGCGCGCGCCTCGAGCGTGAACGTCACGTTGGCGGCGACGATCACGCGGGTCGCCTGGCGCCAGCCCGTCTCGTCGATCTGCGGGCGCGCCTCCTCGACGTGATGTCCGAGACCTGCGCAGAGCGTGGCGGCCGCCCGGGCGGCCTCGGCGCACTCGGGGGCGACCGGCGAGGCGATCCACGGGGACACGGTGAGCGCGATGCGCAGGCGCCCGGGGTCGCGCCCGACCTCGGCCACGAACGGGCCGGCCGGCGGCGGCGCCCAGTACGGATCGCCGACGTCCGGGCCCGAGGTGGCGTCGAGCAGCGCGGCGCTGTCGCGCACGCTCCACGTGACGGCGTGACCGACCGAGGCGCCGCCCCAGCCCTCGCCGGCGTCGGGCCCCATCGGGTTGCGCGCCCGCGTGGGCTTGAGGCCGAACAGCCCGCAGCAGGCGGCCGGGATGCGGATGGAGCCCCCACCGTCGGTGGCGTGCGCCATGGAAACCATGCCCGCCGCCACCGCGGCGGCGCCGCCGCCGCTCGACCCCCCGGCGCTGTGGTCCAGGCGCCACGGGTTGCGGGTGGGGCCGAACGCGCGCGGCTCGGTCGACGGCGACAGCCCCATCTCCGGCGTGTTCGTCTTGCCGAGGATGACGAGGCCCGCGCGCTTGAGCCGGGCCGTGATCTCGCTGTCGTGGTCGGCCACGTTGCCGGCGAACAGCCGGCTCCCGTAGGAGGTGACGGCGCCCGTGTAGAGCGCGCCAAGATCCTTCAGGAGATACGGCACGCCCGTGAACGGGCCGGCGGGGAGCCCCGCGTCGATGGCGGCACGCGCCTGATCGTACAGGCGCGTGACGACCGCATTGAGCACGGGGTTGCGCGCCTCGATCCGCGCGATCGTGTCGTCGAGCAGCTCCTGCGCCTTCACCTCGCCCCGGCGGACCAGCTCCGCCAGGCCGAGTCCGTCGTATCGCTCGAAGTCGCCCATGATCCTGGCTCCTCAGCCCGCGAAGGTCCAGCGGGGATCGGCGGCGGGGATCTCCACCTCGGGCAGCTTCAGCTCGCGGCGGACGATGTTGGCCCCGAGGTTGATGGCCACGCACTTGTAGAAGGCGATGCGGCGCGAGAGCCCCTCACGGCCGAAGCCGCAGTCGGTGGAGAGGATGAGCCGCTCGGGCGGCACGTACTCCAGCGCCTTGCGGATGAGATTGGCGACGAACTCGGGTGGCTCCACGGCGGCCGTCGAGTGGTTCACCACGCCGATGGCGATCTTCTTGTCCGTCCGGTGCCGGGCCAGCAGCGGCAGGTCGCGGCCGCTCGTCGACGCGCACTCCAGCGTGAGGACGTCGGCGTTCGTGGCCAGCAAATACGGCAGCGAGCGCTCGTAGGACGGCCGCTCCCAGTGCAGCGGCTGCTGGTTGGGGTTGCCCCAGCACGTGTGCAGCCAGACCTCCGTCTCGACGCCGGCGATCTCCCGGTTGACGGCCTCGGTGAAGAATTCGAGATCCTTGTCGGTCACCGTCCCGCTGGCGCCGGCGATGTGGTGCTGCGGCTCCTCCACCTGGATGACCCGACAGCCGGCGGCGGCGACCGCCTTCAGCTCGGCGTTGAAGAGGTCGGCGAGGGCCAGGATCAGCTCGCGGTCCGACGGGTAATGGCGGTTGACCAGCATCTTGGCCAGCGATTGTCCGGTGATTGCCCCGAACTTCACCGGCCGCGGGCTGAGGCGCTGGGCGACCTTGAAGAGGGCCGCGTACTCGAGCGCGCCCCCGCCGATCGCCTCGCCGACCACCGCCGGCTGGTAGGCCTCCATCACCTCGCGCAGGATGTGGCCGGGCGGCAGCCCGCGCCAGCCGCCGGCCGCCGCCCGGTCGACGTGGCCGGTGATCCCACGCAGCCGCTCGATCACGTAGAAGAACCACGACTTGCCGCCCACGGTGAGGTCGAACCGCGAGTCGCCGTCGGTGACGAGGTCGAGCCCCGCCATCTCCTGCTCGCGCACCAGGCAGGCGACCGCGTCGAGGTACTGCTCGCGGAAGCGCGAGTCGCCCAGCGCGTCCTTGAACCCCCGCCCGCGCAGCTCCTCGGTGAACCAGTGCGGCCGCGGGTAGGAGCCGGTGATCGTGGTGGGCAGGACGAGACTCCGGGTGGCGTTCAGCATGCCCCCGACTGTGCGGCGCCCGGCCCGGCCCTGTCAAGCCGCGCCCGACCATTCGTGAACGTCACGGTGCACCTCGCGCGGGCCCTGGTGGGGTGGGGGCGTGGGTCCCGGCCGCGCCGTCATGGCGAGCCGACGTCGCGTGCGCGAGCGCAGGATGGGGCGAGCGCGCGATCGGCGATGCGACTCATCTCGGCCCAGCCCCCGTCGGGGGATGGGGGGCTCGCGCTCGCCCCATCCGGAGCGAGCATGCCGCGACCGGCGAGCCATGCCGGCGCGGCCGGGGCCCACGCCCCCGCCCCACCAGGGCCGGCGCGGGCGTATATCGCCCTTCGTGAATAGTCTGCGCTAGAAGCCGTCGTCGGCGAGCGCGTGGAGGGCGGCGAAGGGCTCGCGCCGGTCGGTCGCGAAGAAGAGCGCGCGCAGGGGGTCGGCGGCGGTCGCGCGGAGGAAGGCGGCGGTGCGCTCCCGCCGGGCCTCGCTGCCGATGTTCTTCACGATGCAGTACTTGACCTCGGGGATCGACAGGTCCACCACGAGCGTCGAGCCGCCACGAAAGACGTGACGCGGCGTGCGATCCTCCTTGCTCTCGGCGATCACCCGCGACTGCGTCAGCGCGACGACGAGCTGGGGGATGTGCCGGCCATCGGGGCTGATGCGCATCGCGCGGCGCAGCTCGTGGACCTCGAACCTCTGCGCGGGATCGAGGCCGAGCTCGGTGGCGAACTGCGGCACGGCCCGGAAGGCCACGGCGAGCTGATCGTGGAGCTTGCGCCGCTGCTCGCGTGTCGCCTCGAACAGCGTCTCGCGGTCTCCCAGGTAGAAGCACGCGTCGGCGTAGCGCTTCAGCCCCTCGATGACGCCGCCGTACTGCTCCCCGATCTTCACCCGCACCCTCCGGGGAAACGTCGAGGCGTCGAGACCCTGCCAGCGCAGCGTGTCGACCGAGAGCGTGCGGGGCGTGTCGGGCGTCGGCGCGTCGAGGTTCGCCGGGTAGATGCCACGGCGGCGGAAGGCCTCGACGAAGGCGACCCGGTAGTTGTGGCGATCGTCGCTGACCAGGTCGAAGTCCGCGGTGATGAGGGCGCGCAGGTACTCGAAGAAGGTCACGTCCACGGGCGGCAGGTAGTCGAGAGCACGGATGCACATGGTGAGGACGTGGCCGGCGGACTTGGCGGCCTCGTCGGCGAGGCGGCGCCCGAGATCGGGGTGGATCGCTCCGGCCGGCAGCACGCCCGTCCCGCCCGTGTAGATGCGGAGCAGGTCGGCGATGCGCGCCTGGTAGATGGCGATGAAGGCGTCGAAGACCGCGGCGACGAGGACGGCCCCGCGCGCGTGCGGCGTCAGGCGCTTCCGTAAGTCCGCCGGGTCGGGCACGAACCGCTTCCAGACTCCCCCGTCCATCCGACCGATGGCGTTGCGCAAGGCGCCGCGCCCCCCGGTGGCGTGGCCGAACTGCACGGCGAGGCTGCCGAGCATGGACTCGGCCTCGATGTCGCCGCGCGTCCGGCTGATCTCCCGCTCCAGCACCTCCGGGATGGTGAAGTGCTGCATGAGGGCGACGATGTCGGAGAAGCCCTCGTGCAGGGCGAGCACGTCGAGATTGGTCGGCTCGTTGAACCGGCGGTACATCCCGTCGAGGATCGCGTGGGTGGTCTCGTGGGCGATGATGTCGTGCGAGAGACAGGCGTAGACCCGGCTGCCGGGCATGTGGTCGCCGGGGGCGTCCGCCCCGGCCTCGAAGTACCCGAACAGGAGCGCGACCTCCTGCGGACTGTAGAACGCGTTGGCCTGCCGCAGCGCGTGCGGGCGGACGACCAGCTGCCGGACGAACCGGCTGTCGTCGCTGGCGTTGCGGGGGTTCGGCCTCGGACGCCAGAGGATGGGGCGGCCGAGCGCGCGCTCGAAATGCTCGATCGTCTTCATCGCCACCGCATAGACCATCTGCTGGTGGAACTGGGGGTTGCCCTCCGACGGGGCCCAGCCGTCCCGCGCGAGCAGGCGAGGGTCGTCGAGGTCCACGGGGTCATACCGCCGTTTGGCGGCGTCGACGTCCTCGACGGCGAGGTACTCGCCGGCCGGTCCCCTCTGCAGCGTCTCCCAGCGGATCTTGAGCGCCACCTCGTTGATGCCAGCGGTGTCGAGCCGCGCCGACAGGCTCGGGTCGACGGCGTAGACGCGGACGCGGCGGTAGGGCGGGTTGCGGACTTCGGGCTGCACGTCGCAGACCGACAGCACGTCCGGAATGACGTCCTCCGACCGCTTCGTGCGCGGCGCCGACCGGCCCTCGGCGACCGGGTAGCGCGCGGCGACGTGCCTGCGCAGCGCGCGCGAGGCTCCGTGATCTTCGATCACGGCCTCCATGACGCGGCGCAGCGTCTCCCCCTCCAGCCTGGTCGTGAGGCCGGGGTCGGGGACGATCTCCTGCAGCTCCTCGTTGACCAGCCAGCGCTGGGCGAGCTCGAGGTTGAACATCTGCTCGCGCGGCGGGATCTCGACGACGCCGAGGCCGGTGAGGACGCGGAGGAAGGCGAAGGAGTCGTCGGACGGGGCGCTCTTCGTCGACCCGAGGACGGGCCGGACGTCGAGGGCCGAGCGCGCCTGGAGGACGCCGTTGCCGAAGTGCTTCCGGTCCGCCTTCAGCTTGGCCGAGGTGAAGAGGGCGTGACGGACGGCCTCGACGCGCCGCCAGTCGCGCGGCAGCTCGTGCTTGTACTTCTCGAACCAGAGGGCGGCGGCGGCGGCCACCTGCGGCGTGGCGGCCGACGTGCCCTCGCCGTTCAGGCGGACGATGGTCGCGCAGCCGAAGCGCGCCCACGGAATGTTCGGCGTGTACGCGGCGATGGCCGACGTCATGGCGGATACGGGACCGAAGCTGCCTTCGAGCACGATGCCCTTGAGGCCGGTGTAGGGCCGGTGGTCGGCCATCACGCCGCAGACGGCGATGACGCGGCGGTAGCGCGCCGGGTACACGAGCGTGTGCGGAGGGGCGATGCCGACGTGGTTGCCGGCCGCGGCGCAGATGCAGACCCCCGCCTCGTACGCCTTGTCCACCGCCTCGCCCCAGGCCCGCGAGGGCAGGCCGCCCATGCTGAGCGTCACCACGTCGCAGCGCTGGTCGACGGCGTAGTCCAGCGCGCGCGCCAGCGCGCTCGTCCGCAGGAGCACGACGCTGTCGGCGACCCGCAACGGCAGGATTTCCGCGCCGGGTGCCCCGCCGAGGTGGACGCCCCCGAAGGCGGACACCTTGCCGCCGGCGAGGATGCTGATGGTGCCGGTGCCGTGGCCCGAGTTGTCGAGCACGAGGAGGCGGTTGTCCGGGTCCTCGGCGCTCCGCGGGTCGGCATCGCCGCTCACGAAGTTCCGTTCGAGGCGCTCCAGGACGCGCTCGGGCACGGTGTCGTGGGCGCGGTAGTAGCCGGTATCGAGGTGCGCGATGCGCGTGCGCGGGTCCGTGAACTCGACCGCCTCGCGCGCCGTGCCGAGCTGCGTGTAGTCGTCGCCGAGGTGCCAGGCGAAGACGTCGGGGCCGAGCGCCTTGCCGTGGTTCGAATCCTGAGGATGGGCCTCGCACTCGTCGCCGACGGCGAGGCCCCGGCCGGTCTCGGCCTCGTTGACGTCCCGATAGACGGTGTGCACGACGTCGGGCTCGACGAAGACCACGTCCGACTCGGCCACGCCGAGCTGCCCGGCCACGCGCGCGTGGGCGAGGTCCCAGGGCGTGGGGGCGCCGTCGGGCAGATCGGCCAGGAACCACTGGGGCTCGGCGCCGACGCCGAGGACTGCCGCGGCCGCCGGGGGCGTGTCGTAGAGCGGTCGCAGGTTCGCGCGCGACTCCGCCGCGCGCAGGGCGCTGGACGGGCGGAGCTTGACGAGCACCCGGTTCGGCATGGTCCGCATATTACCGGGAACGCCTGCGGGCCACGAGGCGACTTCCTCGAATACGCTCCGGGACTACCAGAGCGTGCGCGCCGGGTACTGGCGGATGGCGGCGTCCGGCGTCAGCAGCACCAGGCCGCCGATCAACGCCTGCGAGACGAGCATCCGGTCGAAGGGGTCGGCGTGAAGGCCGGGCAGCTTCGCCACGTGCAGGGCCGCCTGCTCGTCGATGTCGAGGCGATCGATCCCGTGGGCCTCGCGCTGCGCCGGCACGAACACGTCAGGCGACTCGGGCAACGGCAGACGGCCCAGCCGGTGCTTGACCGCGATCTCCCAGGCCGAGGCCGCGCTCAGGAAGACCTCGTTGCCCGGATCGACGAACGCCTCGCGGGCGCGCGCCGACAGATCCGCCGCGCCGCCGACCACCCAGAGGAAGGTGCAGGTGTCGAGCAGCAGGCGCATGCTCAGCGGCCGTCGAAGCCGGCGAGCAGATCCGGGGGCAGCGGCTCGAAGAAGGTGGCGGGCACCTCGAAGCCCTTGGCGAGGCCGACCGGCCGGCGACGCCGGCGGGGACCGGAAATGGCGCGCAGCTCGGCGGCGGGCACGTTGCGACGGCAGATCACCACCGTCTCGCCGGCCTCGACCCGATCGAGCAGCTCGGACAGGCGGGCCTTGGCCTCGTGAACATTGACCCTCTTCATGGTCATATACTTGACCATCTTCATGGTGCATGTCAACGCGGGCTCCGGGTGGATTGACAAACTGACGGGCAGTCCCTACTCTGCGCCCACGATCGCCGGGGGCGCATCTCTCATCGCGGAGGCCCATGATGATCTCGCTGCGGAGACTCGGCTGTCGCGGCGTCGTCGCCGCTGTCGTGTTGCTGGGCTTCGTCACCACGGCGGCGGCCGCGCCATCCGGCCCACCGGTCCGGATCGGGAGCACGCTGGCCCTCACCGGTCCCCTTGCGCCCACGGCGCTGCTGCACAAGATCGCCGGCGAGATCTACGTCGAGGAGCTGAACAAGGCCAACGGCCTCCTGGGCCGGCCGGTGGAGTGGGTGCTGCTCGACGACCAGTCCAAGCCGGACATCGCGCGCAGCCTCTACGAGAAGCTCATCACCGTCGACAAGGTCGACTTGCTGATGGGCCCGTACGCGACGAGCGCGATCCTGGCCGCGATGGGCGTCGCCCAGCGCTACCAGAAGATGCTCCCCCACCACACGTTCGGCATGCCGCACCTGGCCAAGTACGAGATGCACTTCCCCACCGCCGCCTTCGGACCCGAGCCGCAGCGGACGCTGCCGACCACCGTCTTCGACGCGCTGGCGGCCACCGGCAAGCCGCCCCGATCCGTCGCCATCGTCACCAGCAAGTTTCCCTCCGCCCAGCACCAGTCGTCGGGGGCCAGGGAGGTGGCGGAGAAGCGGGGCCTCAAGGTCCCGCTCTATCTCGAGTACGAGTTCGGCGCCCGCGACTTCGGCGCGATCGCGGCCCGGATCAAGGACGCGAACGCCGACGTGCTCTGGATCGGCGCCCTGGGGCTCGACGGCAACCAGATCCTCGAAGCGCTGAAGAAGCTCGGCTACACGCCGCCTCGGCACTTCCATCTCTTCCCGGCCCCGGGGCCCCTGGCCGTGGCGCCCGACGGCAAGCTGGCGCTGTCCTCGACCGTCTTCGAGGAGCACCCGCCGTTCCTGGGCAATCCGGGCGCGGCCCGGCTGGTGCCGCTCTTCCGCGAGCGCGCCACCAGGGCCAACGTGCCGTACCCGCACGTGGACACCCAGGCGGGGGGCTCGTTCGCGGCCTGGCAGCTCCTCGAGGCGGCGGTGACGGCCACCAAGAGCCTCGACGACAAGGTGCTGGGACAGTGGCTGCGCAAGAACCGCGTGCCGACGCTCATCGGCACGCTGCGCTTCGACGGCCCCAACAACTACGGCGACGATCTCTTCAAGGTGAAGCAGGTCCAGGCTGGCAAGTGGGTGGTGGTGTGGCCGCGGGAGTTCGCCGCGCCCGGCGCCCGGCTCCTCCCGCCCTGATCGCGCGCCCCCGATGCCGAGCCTGACGCTGCTCGGGCAGGCGGTGGTGTCGGGCTTGCTGGCGGGCGGCATCTACGGCCTTCTCGCGCTCGGGCTGAGCCTGTCGTGGGGCCTCCTGCGCCTGGTGAACCTCGCCCACTTCGCGCTGGCGCTGCTGGGCGCGTATCTGACCTACCAGCTCGGCACCACGTACCACCTGCCGCCGTGGCTGGCGGCGGCGGCGATCGTGCCGCTGTTCTTCCTGCTCGGGCTCGGACTGCACGCCGTCTTCACGTACTTCCGCGTCACCGAGTTCACCTCGCTGCTGGTGACCTTCGGCCTGGCCGTCATCCTGGAGTCGCTCATCCAGTGGTTCTGGACGGCCGACTACCGCCGCTACGAGACCCCGTACGCCACGGCCTCCGCCCGGGTGGGTCCGCTGTTCATCCCGGCGCTGGAGCTGCTCGCCTGCCTGACCGCGGCCGTGCTGTCGCTGGCGACCTGGGCGTGGCTGCGCTTCACGTACGTCGGCAAGGCGCTGCGGGCGAGCGCGGAGGATCCGGCGATGGCCGCGGCGTTCGGCGTCAACCACCGCGTGCAGGGCTTCCTGCTCTCGGGCGTGAGCGCGGCCTACGCCGGGATCGCCGGCGCGTTCATCGCGCTGATCTCCACGCTGGCGCCGTCGCAGATCTGGGCATGGGTCGGCGTCGTGTTCGCGGTGGTCATCATCGGCGGCCTCGCCAACCCCGTCGGCGCGCTGCTGGCGGGCCTGCTGATCGGGGTGAGCGAGTCGGTCACGATGGCCGTCGTCACGCCGGCCTGGGCGCCGCTGGTCGCGTTCTCGGTGCTGATCCTGATCCTGGTCGCGCGGCCGGAACGGGTGTGAGGCCGGCGGGACGCGTCGCCGCCGGACTGGGCGCCGCCGGCATCGGGCTGGGCGCGCTGGCGGTGGCGGGATTGCCGGCCTTCTACGAGTCGTTTCTCTACCTGATCTTCTCGTGGATCGCGCTGGCCACGAGCTGGGCCATCCTCAGCGGCTACGCCGGCTACTTCAGCTTCGGCCACGGCGCCTTCTTCGGCGCCGGCATGTACACCACGGCGACCCTCACCACCGCGCTGGACGTGCCGTTCCTGCCGACGCTCCTCGCCGCCGGCGGGCTGGCCGCCCTGCTCGGGGCCGGCGTCGGCGCGGTGGTGTTCCGGGTGAAGCGGCTGCGCGGCGAGCTATTCGCCCTGCTGACCCTGGCCGTCACCTTCGTGCTGGCCACCATCGTGCTGAACACGCCCATCGACGGCGGCCCCGGCGTGTATCTCAGCGCCGTGCCCATGCCCGGGCTGCTGGCCTCGCCGACCGGGACGCTCTATCTCCTCGGCCTGGCGCTCGCGCTCGCCACGGTGGGAGCGGCCTGGGCGGTCGCCCATTCGCGGCTGGGGCTCGGGCTCTACGCCATTCACGACGACGAGGACGTCGCCGAGGTGGAGGGCGTGCCGACGTTCCGCTACAAGCTGGCAGCCTTCGCGCTGTCGGCCGGCATCGCCGGCGTGGCCGGCGGCATCCACGCGATGTACGTGAGCTACGTGACCGTCGGCGAGACCTTCTCGATCACGGTGCCCCTCTACGTGGTGCTCATGAGCGTGCTCGGCGGCGCGCGTCACTGGCTCGGCCCCGCCGTGGGCGCCACCCTCATCGGCGCCTCGCTGTTCGCCTTCACCGGCAGCCAGCAGGCCATCCTGGGGCGCGCGGTCGTGGCCCTCGCGCTGATCCTCGTGATCCTGCTCCTGCCCGAGGGCGTGGTGCCCGCGGCGCTGCGGCGCTGGGGCGCCTGGCGCCCGGCCGCTCCCGAGGTCTCGACGTCCGCGACACCCGCCGTCGTGTCCGACCGCCATCCCGGCCGCGAGGCGGCGGCGCTCGAGTGCCGCGACGTGTGGAAGGCGTTCGGCGGCATCCAGGCGCTGCGCGGCGTCAGCCTGCGCGTCGCGCCGGGCGAGATCGTCGGCCTGGTGGGCCCCAACGGCTCCGGCAAGACCACGCTGATCAACGTCGCCAGCGGCCACGACGCGGCCGACCGGGGCCGGATCGCGCTCGGCGCCGTCACGCTGACGGGACGGCCGGCCCACGCCATCGCCGGCCTCGGCGTCTCCCGGACCTACCAGATCCCCCGGCCGTTCGCCCACTTCACGGCCCTCGAGAACGTGGCGCTGGCGGCCACCTTCGGGGCGGCGCGCGGCTCGCCGTCGCAGGCCCGTGCCGAAGCCCGCCGCTGGCTGGAGTTCACCGGCCTCGGCCGCCGGGCGACGGCGCTGCCCCACGAGCTGAACCTGCACGAGCGCAAGTTCCTGGAGCTGGCCCGCGCGCTGGCCGGCCGGCCGCGCGTGATCCTGCTGGATGAGGTGCTGTCGGGGCTCAACCCCGCCGAGATCGCGGGCGCCATCCGCCTCATCCGCCAGATCCACGCGGGCGGCGTGGCCATCCTGTTCGTCGAGCACCTGATGCGCGCGGTGCTCGAGCTGGCGCACCGGGTGGTCGTCCTCAACGAGGGCGAGGTGATCGCCGAGGGCCGCCCGCACGAGGCCATGCGGGCGCCCCGGGTCGTGGAGGTCTACCTGGGCAAGACCCATGTTGCTTGAGGTGCGCGGGCTGGCCATCGCCTACGGCGACGCCCCGGCCGTCTGGGACGCCTCGCTCGAGGTCGACGCCGGCGAGATCGTCGCCGTGATCGGGCCGAACGGGGCTGGCAAGAGCACGCTCGTGAACACGATCGCGGGGCTCCAGCGGGCGCGCGCGGGGGAGCTGCGCCTCGGCGGCGTCGACCTCGGCGGCGTGCCGCCGCACCTGGTGTGCCGCCACGGCGTCGCGCTGGTCCCCGAGGGCCGCCGGCTCTTCACGCGGATGTCCGTCGAGGAGAATCTCGACATGGGCTGCTATCGCGGTGAGGCCCGCCGGGCGCGGGGGGAGACCCTCGAGCGCGTCTACGGGCTCTTCCCGATCCTCCGGGCGCGACGCCGGCAGCTGGCGGGCTCGCTCTCGGGCGGGCAGCAGCAGATGGTCGCCATCGGCCGGGCGCTCATGGCGCGGCCGCGGCTGCTGCTGCTGGACGAACCCTCGCTGGGGCTGGCGCCCGCGGTGGTGGACGCCATGTTCGAGATCATCCGCGCCATCCATGCCGAGGGCGTGGCGATCCTGCTCGTCGAGCAGAACGTCGCCCGCGCGCTCGACCTGGCCGGCCGCGCCTACGTGCTGGAGGAGGGCCGCGTCGTCGCCGGCGGCCCCTCCGCCGTCTTGCGCGAGCAGTCCCGTATCCAGCAGGCGTATCTTGGTCTCCGCGACGGCGACGACCCGACCCCCTGAAGGAGGCACGACGATGCCGGTGATCAAGGTCACGGATCTCGCGTACGGGCGCCTGCGGGCCCCCGACCTCGACCTCATGGAGGAGTTCCTCACCCACTTCGGGCTCATCCGGTCGGCGCGCACGCCGACCGCGCTCTACATGCGGGGAACGGACCCGCGCCATCATCTCCACGTGACCGAGAAGGGCGACCCGGCCTTCGTGGGGTTCGCCTATCACGCCGCCAGCGAGGACGACCTGCATCGCGTGGCCAGGGCGCCGGGGGCGTCGGCGGTGGAGAAGCTCGACGAGCCGGGCGGCGGCCAGCGGGTGCGGCTGCGCGAGCCCAACGGCTACCAGATCGAGGTCGTGCACGGCATCGAGACGCCGCCGCCGATCCCCGTCCCCGAGCAGCCGATGAACACGGGCACCGAGCCGCTGCGGCGGGCCGGCGAGCTGATGCGTCTCCGGAAATCGCCGTCGCCGGTCAAGCGGATCGGCCACGGCGTGTTCGGCACGCCGGAGGTCACGCAGACCGTGCAGTGGTTCCGCGAGACGCTGGGGTTCATCGGCTCCGACGACGTGTACGCGGGGGACCGGGACAACATCATCGGCTCGTTCAACCGCTGCGACCGCGGCGACGACTACGTCGACCACCACACGCTCTTCTGCGTCCACAACGAGCGGGCCGGCATGAACCACATGTCGTTCGAGGTGCCCGACGTCGACGCCGTGCTCAAGGACCACGAGTACCTGGCGCGCCTGGGCAAGTACGAGCACATGTGGGGCGTGGGCCGGCACCTGCTCGGCAGCCAGGTCTACGACTACTGGTGCGACCCGTGGGGCCGCGTCCACGAGCGCTGGGCCGACACCGACCGCCTGAACGCGAGGAGCGGCACGAATCTCCTGTCGGCGCAGGAGGCCCTCGTGAGCCAGTGGGGTGAAGACCCCCCCGAGAAGTTCATCAAGCACGTGAGCCAGTAGCCCACCCGGAGGACACATGGCGATCATTCGGCTCTTCACGGGCCCGGACGGGAAGTCGCACTTCGAGCAGGTGACGCCACGGTTCGAGCCGCGCGGCGATCAGTCGGAGACGGCCGAGCTGCTGCCCGGCAGCGGCATCATCATCCGCCGCTTCGATCCCAAGCGCACGAACCCCTGGCACCACGCGCCGCTGCGGGCGGCGGTCTTCACGCTGTCGGGCGCGGTCGACATCGAGATCGGCGACGGCACCGTGCGCCGCCTCGAGCCCGGCGACGTCCTCATCGCCGAGGACCTCACCGGCCAGGGCCACATCACCCGCGAGGTCGGCCCCGAGCCGCGGGTGTCGCTGTTCGTGCCCTTGGAATAGGGCTGAGCGCTGGCTCAGCGCGGATCTGTTCGTGAACCCGATGGTGCACCTCGCGCGGGCCCTGGTGGGGTGGGGGTGTGGGTTCCGGCCGCGCCCTCATGGCGAGCCGACGTCGCGTGCGCGAGCGCAGGAGGGGGCGAGCGCGCGATCGGCGACGCGACTCACCTCGGCCCAGCCCCCGGCGGGGGGATGGGGGGCTCGCGCTCGCCCCCTCCGGAGCGAGCATGC
>DASWJN010000304.1:0-5520 GCA_036397135.1 Candidatus Methylomirabilota bacterium | reverse complement strand
ACGCCGGCAGCGCGAGCGCGGCAGCCACGGCGGAGGCGATGCGCAACTGGGACGTCTTCATGCAAGGTCTCCTTGTCGTACGGGCCCGGTGATTGCTCGTCCGGTCTCGGCGGAGCCCGTTGTCGCCACGACCGGGACGTTCTGGCCCTGGGAAACACCCTGCGCGCCCGGCGGTGCACGCACCGCTCGGGCGCCCGGCCGTGTCATACCGGCGGATGGAGTCGGGGATCGGGACCGCCGCACTGACCGGAGCGGGATCGGCCTGCGCGCGCCGCACGTCGCCGAGCTGATCGCCACCCACCCCGCCGTGGGCTGGCTGGAGGTTCACGCCGAGAACTACATGGGCGGGGGGCCGGCGGTGCATCCCGGAGGCTGAGTTCCTGAGCGGTGGCGACGCTGATGGAGTGGGACACCGACGTGCCGGCGCTGGCGGTGCTCCTGGAAGAGGCGGCGGCGGCCGGGACTCTGCTCCGGCGCGCCGGGCGCGGAGCGCGCGATGCTCACGCTGCGTGAGCTGCAGGCCGGGGTCCGCTCGGCCATGCTGGACGGCGACGTGCGCGCCGTGGCGCCGGCCGTCCGCGCCGACGGCGTCGGCGCCGCCGCCCGGCTGGCGGTGTACCGCCACCACGTCTTCACGAGCCTGACCGCCGTGCTGGAGTCGACCTACCCCGTGATCGCGCGGCTCGTCGACCTGCGGTTCTTCCGCTACGCCGCCGACCGGTACATCCGCGAGCAGCCGCCGGCCGGCCCGTGCCTCTTCGAGTACGGTGCGTCGTTCCCCGATTTCGTGGCCGCCTTCCCGCCGTCGCGCCGCCTGGCGTACCTGCCCGACGTGGCGCGCCTGGAGTGGGCGATGACTGTGGCCGTGCATGCGCCCGACGTCCCGCCGGTCGAGCCCGACGCGCTGCGCGCGCTGCCGGCGCCGGCCCTGCATTCCTCTGTCACGCTGCTCACCTCGCCCTGGCCGATCGACGCCATCTGGCGCGCCAACCAGCCCGGCGCGGCGGAGGCCGCCGTGGATCTCGAGGGCGGTGGCGTCCGGCTCCAGGTCTGGCGCGCCGGCGACGAGGCCGTCTTCCGCGCGCTGGCGCCGGCGGACTTCGCGTTCCGCGACGCCCTCCGCCGCGCGGGGCGGCTGGAGGCCGCCGCCGAGGCCGCGCTGGCCGCCGACCCGGGCGCCCCCCTCGCCGCGCTCGTGCGGCAGCTGCTCGACGAGCGCGTGCTGGTCGCCTCCGGAGCGCGGCCGGGATGGTAGACTGCGCGCGATGACCTGCCGCGAGCTGATCGACGTCCTCGCCGACTATCTCGAGCAGAGCCTGGGCGGCGACGTGGCCGCCGAGCTGGAGCGGCACCTGGCCGATTGCGCCCCGTGCCGGGCTTACCTCGCGACGTACGCGAGGGCCCGCGCGATCGGCGCCGAGGCTCAGCGGGTCGAGATGCCCGAGGAGATGAAGGTCCGGCTGCGCCGCTTCCTGCTCGCTCGGCTCGAGCGCCCGTGACGGAGCTGATCCCGCTGGCGACCGCGATCGCCACCCGGCTGCGCGAGCGGAAGGAGACGATCGCGGTCGCCGAGTCCTCGGCCGGCGGCCTGATCTCCGCGGCGCTGCTCGCGGTGCCGGGCGCCTCGGCCTATTTCCTGGGCGCCGCCGTCGTCTACACGCAGGCGGCCCGGCGCGCGCTCCTGCGCGTGCCGGACGAGTCGCTGGCGGGCGTGCGCTCGAGCACCGAGGCGTATGCGCTGATCAAGGCGCGGACAATCCGCGAACTGCTCGGGGCGACGTGGGGTCTGGCCGAGACCGGCGCCAGCGGCCCCACCGGCAACCGCTACGGCGACGCCGCGGGTCACGCGTGCCTCGCCGTGGCGGGGCCGGTCGAGCGCGCCGTCACGCTCGAGACGCGGGGGGACGACCGTGAGCGCAACATGCGGGCGTTCGCCCGGGCGGCGCTGGAGTTGCTGGACACCTCCCTGCGCCGTCCGTAGGATAGATGCGCGATGGCTCCCCGCGTGGTCGTCGTCGTCCCCCGACACGAACCAGCCCTCCACGACTACCTCCGGAGATCGCTGGCCTGTGTCAGAGACGTCGAGGTCGTGCTCGACCGGCGCGCCGCCGCCGTCACGCCGGCGGACGACCGTCGCCGGACTCCGGCGGAGAACGGTGAGCGCCGGCTCCTCCTGTGCTCGCTCGTGCGTTGCCCATCGCCGCCGCCGTCGGTGGCAACCGAGTCGCCCGTCGCCACCGACGACGTCACGCCCCGCACTCTGCTCTGGCCTGCGCTCCGACTCGAGCACCTCTGACCCCGTGACCTCAGCGGTGTCTTCCTGACCATCGGCAACGGCCAGAAAACGAACGCCCGGAAGCGGAAAAGACTGAAATCCCTCGCAAGCCGGGTGCGGCAGTAGTGGTATCGCTCTTGCCTGACGGATCCGGTCGGGAGAGCCGAGCAGATGGCCACCGATCCACGCCGGGTACTGGTGATCGACGACGAAGCCGTCCTGCGTTCGCTGTTCCGGGACATGCTCTCGGCCTGCGGCTACGAGGTCGACGTCGCCGAGGATGGCGCGGCTGGTCTCGCCCGATTCCGCGAGCAGCGGTACGAGGCCGTGATCACCGATCTCCTGATGCCGGGCATGAACGGCCTCGAAGTAGCGGCCGCGCTGAGGACGATCGACGCCGACGTGCCGGTCATCCTGCTGACTGGCTCCGCGCCCGCGCTCACGTCCAGCCGCGCTCGCGAGTCGGGCGTCAACATCCTCCTGCACAAGCCGATCGCGCTGGCCGACCTCAAATCCGCCATCGACACCGCCACCGCCGCAGACCGCCGATAAGGGGCCATCTCCGTCGTTGGCTCGTCGCGCCCTCCCTGCGGCGCAGGCGGCCTACGCCTCAGTCGGGCGCTCCTCGCCGCCTAGGATCTGGCCCCTTCTCGGCGGTCCGCGTGGCATCATCGCGTTCATCATGGCGGGCATGATGCGGGCGCAGGTGCTCCACGCGTGGGGGGACGCGCTGGTGTACGAGGAGGTGGCGGTGCCGGAGGTGGGGGCGGGGGAAGCGGTGGTGCGGGTGGAGGCGTGTGGAGTCGGCTTGACTGTCCTCAACTACATGAATGGGAACCAGGGGCGGCGGGCGGAGTTGCTGCCGCGCATCCCGGGGCACGAGCTGGTGGGCCGCGTCGTCGAGACGGGGGCGGGGGTCACGACGCCCCGAGTGGGCGAGCGGGTGATGGCCTACTTCTACCTGGCGTGCGGGGGGTGCGACTACTGCCGGCTCGCGCACGAGCCGCTCTGCCGCAACTTGCGCGGCAACGTCGGCGTGGCGAGGGATGGCGGCTACGCGGAATTCTGCGTGTTGCCCGCGTTCAACCTGCTGCCCGTCCCGGCGGGCATCTCCCCGGTCCAGGCCACGGCGATCCCCGACGCCATCGCCACACCGCTGCACGTGAGCCGGCGCGCCGGGATCGGGCCGGGCGACCGCGTGATGGTCATGGGCGCCGGGGGCGGTGTCGGCGTCCACATGACGCAGATGGCACGGCTGTTCGGCGCCCGGGTGATCGGCGTGGACGTCGGAGCGGCGAAGCTGACGGCGGCGCGCGAGGCCGGTGCGGGTGCCGTGCTCGACTTCACCGAGGCCGACCCGCGCGCGGCGCTGAGCGCGCTGGGCGAGTCGATCACGATCGCGGTGGATCTGGTGGGCGCGCCCGAAACACTCGCCTTCTGCCTGGACGTGCTCGACCGCCGCGGGCGCCTGGTCGTGCTGACCACCTTCCCCGGTGTCGCGGCGGCCGTCGCGCCGCGGCGGCTCGTTCACGACGAGATCAGCCTGCTGGGCAGCCGGTACGCCTCCCGGTGGGAGGTATCACGGGCGGCGGAGCTGGTGGCCGAGCGCCGCATCCAGCCGGTGGTCTCCGAGGTGGCGCCCCTCGAGCGGGTCGGCGATCTGCACACCAGGCTCCGCGCCCGCACCCTCATCGGTCGCGGCGCGATCGCGTTCTAGGCCGCCTCGGCGGCGCGCCCGCGCAGCGCCTCGAACCGCTCCTCCATCCGCTCGCCCAGATTCTCCAGCTCGTTCTTGCCGAGCTTCTGGGCCAGCTTGAACATCTCCTTCTCCTCTTCCTGGACGTGGTGCTCGATGAGCTCGGAGAGGACCGTCATCTTGGCCTCGAAGCGCTCGTCCTCGGGGTTCACCTGGGGCAGCTCGGCCAGCACCAGCTTCACCACGTGGTGCTCCTCGTAGGCCTCGAGGACCATCTCCTCGGCCTTCTGGGACTCGAGCTCCCGCACGGCCGGATAGAAGATCTCCTCCTCGATCGCCGTGTGCCCCTCGAGATTGCGGGCGATCTCGGTCATGAGCTGGCGGCGCATCCGCGGGTTGTCGGTGGACTCCAGCTTCTTGAACAGGCTCTTGACTTCCTTGTGCTGCCTCTTGAGAAGATCGGTGGCCTTCATCTGAAACACCTCCGGGGCTGGGCATAGCAAGTTCGTTGCCTGCGGGTGGCGGAATGGAGGTTCCTCGGTCGTCGTTCGCCATTCGCGACTTCCCAATCCGGTGAGGGGCGTCCGGGGCGGGCCGGGGCGTTCGGCGGCCCATGGCGGGCCGGGGGTCGAGGCCGTATGCTGGCGCCGGCTTCTCTACACGAGCGGGAGGGGAACCGATGCTCGACCTGGGGCTCAGCGGCAAGGTGGCGATCGTGACGGGCGGCAGCGAGGGGCTGGGGCGGGCGACCGCGGAACGGTTCGCGCGCGAGGGGGCGCGGGTGGCGATCTGCGCGCGCCGCAAGGACGTGCTGGAGCGGACGGCGGGCGACATCCAGGCCGGGACCGGCGGCGAGGTCCTGGCCCAGCCGGCCGACGTCACCCGGCCGGCCGACGTGCAGGCGTTCGTGGAGGCCACCGTGGCACGCTTCGGCGGGGTCGACATCCTCGTGAACAACGCCGGGACCTCGTCGGCCGGGGCCTTCGAGACGGTGGACGACCAGACGTGGCTGACCGACCTCGAGGTCAAGCTGATGGGCGCCATCCGGTTCTGCCGCCTCGTGATCCCGCTCATGAAGGCGCGCGGAGGCGGCCGGATCGTCAACGTCACCACCGTCGGCGGCAAGGCGCCGGTGGCCCGCTCGCTGCCGACCAGCGTCTCGCGGGCGGCCGGGATCAACCTCACCAAGTCGCTGGCCCACGAGTACGCGGCGCACGGGATCTGCGTGAACACCATCTGCCTGGGGCTCGTGAAGAGCGCCCAGTGGGAGCGGCGCGCCAGGGGCGGCGACCTGGACGCCTACTACCGCGAGGCGGCCAAGCGCGTGCCGGTCGGGCGCGTCGGCGAGGCCGAGGAGTTCGCGGACCTCGTCGCCTTCCTGGTCTCGGCGCGGGCCGGCTACATCACCGGCACCGCCATCAACTTCGACGGCGGCATGTCGGCGGCGATATGAGCGTTCGGCCGTTCGACCTGGGTGGCAAGGTGGCGCTGGTCACCGGGGGCAACAGCGGCATCGGCCTCGGCATGGCGGAGGGGCTGGCGGCGGCGG
>DASWJN010000303.1:0-2917 GCA_036397135.1 Candidatus Methylomirabilota bacterium | reverse complement strand
CGGCCATGTTGGCGGGGCCGATCGGGCGCCAGCGGAAGCCGGCGAGGAGCGTGGAATCGAGGGTGAGGCGGCTTTGCGCGGCGGCGCTGGGAGCACCCAGGGCCGCGAGCACGGCGGCAGTCGTCCACAGACGACGAGTCATGACGGCCTCATGCGTGAGGTGTGTAGGGGGAAACGGTGCAGCCGTTCGGATACGGGCGCTAGAGGCGGGGCGTTGAGGGGGTCAGGCGGGCAGCGCGATCCCCAGGTCGCGAGCCACGGCCGCCACCCGTCGATCGAGGGTCCACAGACGCAGCCGATCCAGGAGCGCCGAGGCGAGGAGATGGGCGTCGACCCATCCGACCCCGCGGCCCCAGAGGGGGGTGCGGTCGATGAGGGCCAGCATTTCGTCGTGTTGGGCGACGCGGGGCACAGCGAGCTTCGAGAGGCGCTGGAGCACTTCGGCGCGCGGCGTGACGGTTCCCAGCGCGATTTCACCGAGTACGAACGGGTGCACGACCACACCGCCTTCGTTGAGGAGCGTCGCGAGCCGCTGATTCCCGTGGCGCCAATGGTCGAGCCAGACGGACGTGTCGGCGAGGACCATCACCGCCTGCGGCGAGGTTTGGGGCGGCGGCGGGGGATCGGCGCCAGATGGGGCATCGTGCCGCCGAGGGCGGCGAGCCGCCGGGCCGCTTCGCGCGCGATCAGAGCCTCGAGCCCGGCCCGCACCAGAGCTGTTTTCTCCTCGATGCCCGTGAGCGCGCGAGCTTCCTCGACGAGCGCGTCGTCCAGAACGAGCGTGGTTCGCATATGCATATATGTATGCATATTTAGTATGCGCCCGTCAACGGGGGGTCAACGGTGGCAGGGGCTGCTCCTCCGCCAGGACGGGCGCGAAGGCGTTGAAGGCCAGCGTGAGCCCCCAGGCGAAGGCGGCCGCCCCGAGGCCCAGCGCGGCGTCGAGCGGCGGGGGCGCCGTGAGCCCCAGGCGCACGAGCAGCGTGGCGACGGCGAACCCGAAATAGCGGAACGCGACGCGGAACTCCGCGTTGTAGCGCAGCGAGATCAGCACGATCAGCACGTCGCTGAAGATCAGCACCGTGTAGGCGGCCGCGAAGAACGAATACGTTTGGCCCGAGGCGAAGAACGTGCCGGCGGCGTGCGCGCCGATGGCGGCGAAGCTCGCGAGCAGCAGCAGGGCGACGGCCTTCTTGAGGGCGACAAAGCCGCTCCGCTCTTCGAAGTCGCCCGTGATGGGGGCGTGCCGTTGCGCGCGGTAGTAGAGGCCCAGCACGACGAAGATCAGCAGCGCGCCGGCCGCGTCGCCCAGCATGTTGAGGATCGCCGGCTGGACCTGGGCCCACGACACCGGTTCCGCCACGAAGGCCAGCTGCTCGAACGACTTGCGCAGCAGGATCAGGGCGAAGATCTCGAAGTGCTTGCCGACCGAGTTCGCCACCGATTGGGCGAGGCTGAACGCCAGGCCGACGATCTCGATGAAGAGCAAAAAGGTGAAGGCGAGGTGGACGGCGTAGAAGTGGCTGGGCGGCAGCACGGCGCTCCAGGCGGCGGGGAGCAGCCCCAGACGCCGCAGCTCGATGGCGACGAGCGCGGCGATAAAGGCGGCCACGAGGAGGGCGCCGAGGGTCCGCTGAGTGCCCGGCCGGAACCAGGCCGCGTGAAGACGGTCGAACAGCCGCGTCACGTCGCTAGGGCGTGGGCATCCCCGACTCGCTGTTCCAGATGTCCTGCATCATGACCCAGCGGCCGTTCTCGAGCACCCACCGGACCACATACCTCCCCGAATCCACGGCGGGCGCGCCCGGTGGCCGTCTGGCGCCGGCGGGCCACGTGAACGTCCAGCGTCCCAACTCGACGGCCACGGGACCCGCGGCCCAGACCGACTCGGCGCGCAAGACGAGCGTCGGGGGTGGGCTCGACATCGTGTTCAAGACGGCGAAGAACGCGCGGATCGAGTCGCGGCCACGGACGTCCGGCATGTTGGGCGGGTAGAGCACCCCATCCGCGTGGTAGAAGTCGGCGATCGAGTCGGCGTGGCCGGCACTGGTGAGCTGCGCCCAGCGGGCGTTGTTGGCGTCGATGGCCAGCTTCGCGGCCGCGCTCGTGTCGGCGGGCTGACAGGCGAGTGGCAGGGCGAGGAGGAGCAGGGCGGCACGGCGCATGAAAGGAGCCTCGGGGAAGGGGAGTGGGGCGGAGAGATAGGCCCTGCGCGCCCCGCCCGCAAGACTCCTACGGCCGGGGCTGGCCGACCACCCACTTGAGGCGGGTACCGGCGGTCAACCGCGCCCCGGGCTCCATCTGGTTGAGCAGGGCGAGCGTCGCGACCGACACCGGCGCGGGGGGGGGGCGCCGCCGGGCGAGTTCCTCGAGCGTGGCGGCGTCGTCCGCGTTCACCACAGCAATTCGCCAGGGCTGCACGTCGAGCGCGGCGCGCTCGGTGAGCACCGCGAAGCTGCGTACGGCCCGCTCGGCGGCGGCGGCGTGCGTGGCCCAGCGCGCGGCAGGGGCGAGGGCAAGCAGTTGAAAGACGCGGCCGCCGTGCTCCACGAAGGTCGCGAGGCCCCGGAGCTGGCCGCTCTCCGTCGCGGCCGCGAAGGCCGCGCTCACTGCGGGGAGGCCGTTGATGGCGGCGCGAGAGGAGACGCCGCCCGTTACGCCCGGCTGATCTACGAACGCGCGGGCCGCGGCCTCAGCGCTCGGCCGCTCGGCGAGCGACACCTGGACCATCCCGTCTTTGCCGGGGGGGGGGCTCACGGCGACCACAGCCTGGCGTTGGTTCTGCGTGGCCCAGCCGTCGGGGAAGCGCAGGCGGAAGCGCAGCTCGGGGTGGAGGAATTCGGCGCCGCGGAAGAAGCCGTCCCGCGGGTTGTCCCCGAACACCAGGCCGTCGATCCGGCGGAGGTACGCATCGCGA
>DASWJN010000302.1:0-18977 GCA_036397135.1 Candidatus Methylomirabilota bacterium | reverse complement strand
AGCCAGCGCCTCGCGCAGCGCATCCACCCAGCGGTCCCGGGTCTGGCCGAGGTCTACGTGTACCTGGCGGCGCGGATCGGCGAGCCGGTCGATCACCCGTGGATCGACGTCCAGGTGGTCCTGCACGAAGGCGTGGCGCTCGCCGACGTCGAGGCCGCCGTCAGGGCGACGGTGGAGGCCGAGGCCGAGGGCTTCGGGGAGTTCCGGGTCCGGCTCAGCCGGGGCGAGTTCCCGGTCTGCTAGCGCGTCACACCTCGTCGAGCTGGTCTTCGCTCCGGCCGCACTGATCGCAGAGCGTCACCAGCAGCAGGTTACCGTCCGGGTCTGCCTCGGCGCTGTCGCTGGCGTGCATGAGACCGCCGCAGCGGCACGGCTCCGGGTATTCCTCCGAGCACTCCGGGCACTGCTGATCCCCGCGACGATGACTGACGACCTCGCCCACCGTGAAGAGTGTCATGCCGGCGGCCTCCCGGGTCCGCTCAGCCCTTGATGTTACCGATCGGTTTCAACGACACGACCCTGCGCGAGATATCGAGCCGGTGCAGGACGTCCACGACGGCCGCCAGGTCCTTGTAGGCGAACCCCGCCTCCTCGGCCACGCCGGACTTCGAGGCGGCCCGGATGACGATGCCCCGCCGCTCCATGTCCTGCATCAGGCTCTCCCCCCACACGCGCTTCTTGGCCTGGGCGCGCGACATGGTCCGCCCGGCGCCGTGGGCGGTGGAGCCGAAGGTCTCGCGCATGGCGTGGGCGGTGCCGACCAGGAGCGCCGAGCCGGTCTCCATGGAGCCGCCGATGATGACCGGCTGGCCGAGGTGCCGGTACGCCGCCGGCACATCGGCGGCGCCGGGGCCGAACGAGCGGGTCGCGCCCTTGCGATGGACGACGAGGTCGCGGGCGATGCCGTCCACCACGTGGCGCTCGAGCTTGGCCGTGTTGTGGCAGACGTCGTAGATCAGCGAGAGCCCCAGCTCGCGGGGGTCGCGCGCGAAGACGCGTCCCATCACCTCGCGCACCCGGTGCGTGATCACCTGCCGGTTGGCGAAGGCCGTGTTGGCGGCGGCGGTCATGGCGGCGAAGTAGGCCTGCCCTTCCGGCGAGCGGAACGGCGCACAGGCGAGCTCGCGGTCGTTGACGGCGATGCCGTAGGTGCGCATCGCGCCGTCGAAGCGCCGCAGGTAGTCGGTGCCCACCTGGTGGCCGAACCCGCGCGAGCCGCAGTGAAGCATGATGAGGACCTGTCCCGGCGCCTCGATGCCGAACGCCCGCGCGACCGTCTCATCGTGGATGCCATCCGCCGGCACCACCTGGACTTCCAGATAATGGTTGCCGGAGCCGAGCGTGCCGAGCTGCTCGCGGCCGCGGGCGATCGCCCGCGCGCTCACGTGGAGCGGATCGGCCCCGGGCAGGCAGCCGCCGCCCTCGGTGGCCTCCAGATCCTCGGGCCACCCGTAGCCGTGCCGCACGCACCAGCCCGAGCCCTCGCGCATCACGTCGGCGAAGGCCTCGTCGGTGAGACGCACGAAGCCGCGGGCGCCCACGCCGGTCGGCACCGCCGCGAAGAGGGCGTCGACGAGCTGGGGCAGCCGCGGGCGGACCTCGGCCTCGGTGAGGGTCGTGCGGAGCACGCGCATGCCGCAGTTGATGTCGAACCCGATGCCGCCCGGCGAGATCACGCCGTCCTCGGCGCCGAACGCGGCCACCCCGCCGATCGGAAAGCCGTAGCCCCAGTGCCCGTCGGGCATGCAGAGCGCGGCGCCCACGATGCCGGGCAGGCAGGCGACGTTCGTCACCTGCTCGAACACGCCGGCGTCCATGCCGGCCAGCAGCGCCTCCGAGGCATAGATGCGGGCGGGCACCCGCATTCCCGGCTTCTCGCTCGGCGGGATCTCCCATACGCAGTCCGTGATCGGGATCGTCTTCATCTGCTGTCCCTCAAATGTCGATCACCACGCGCGCGCGCCAGCCGCCGGCCCACGGCTCGACGCGGAAGAGGTGGAACGTGACCGCCTTGGGGTCGGCGCGCAGCGCCGCCGTGCCCCCGTGCAGCGGCCCGCCGACGAGGCGTGCGCGCAACCGCCACGGCGGTCCCTGCTCCACCTGGACCTCGACCCCCGGGAACGCCGCCCCCTCCGAGTCCTTGAGCCCGATGAGCTCGTTCAGCCAGTCGAAGAGGAGGAGATCCAGCGCGACCGCCTCCAGGACGACGCGCCGCTCGAGGCTCGGCGTGAGCGTGGCGGGGTCCACCATCAGCTCGGCGAGCGCACGGGCCGCGGTCGTGAAGAGATCGTCGAGGTCGGTGCCCTCGACGGCGAGCGCACAGTCGGCGATGGCGACGGTCTCGAGCACTTCGTAGCGCCCCATTGGACGGCACCTTTGCAACCCCGCTGCCACGGCGTGCACCCCGCAAGTCCGCGCCCTTGAGCGGACGGCCGGCTCGCCGGGGCAGCGAGACCGTGCCCCACCTGGGGCAACGCCGGGACACCGCCGCCGACGTCCTCCCCACGGATCCCCCGCCAACCGCCTGTTTTCCCTCACGCGTGCGCTGGCACTCGGGTTGCCCCGTAGTCCGCACCATCGTCGACCGAGTGTGCGGCTCCGGGGAGGGTGAAGATGAAAGCGACCAGGCCGGGCTGGGCCATCAAGACCGACCGCGTGCGGGCCATCGATCGGTTCATCGACTATTTCGGCGAGTCGCGCACGGCGGCCCTGGCGCTCCTCGGCGGCGCCGTCGGGATATCGCCGTGGCGTGGGGCCCGGGTCAAGGTCGCGGTGGCGCCATGGCGGCCGGCCGCACGCGCGAGGCGATGACCCGGCGCGACATCCGCTGGTTTCGCGACATCACGCTCGATGACCTGCCCCTGGTCGGGGGCAAGAACGCCTCGCTGGGCGAGCTGTGCCGGGAGCTGAGCGCGGCGGGCGTCCGGGTGCCGGATGGGTTCGCCGTCACGGCGGACGCCTACCGGGCCATCGTCGAGGAGGGTGGCCTCCAGGACCGCATCGCCGCGCTCCTGCAGCCGATCGATGGCCGGGACGTCGCCGCGCTGGCGGTGGCGGGCACCGCGATTCGCGCGCTCGTCGAGGCGGCGCCGTGGCCGCCCGAGCTCGAGCGCGCCGTGCGGGAGGCCTACGCCGCCCTAGGCGACGGCGAGGCGGGCGGCGTCTCCGTCGCCGTGCGCTCGAGCGCGACGGCCGAGGACCTGCCGGAGGCGAGCTTCGCCGGGCAGCAGGAGACCTTCCTGGGCGTGCGGGGGGCCGACGACCTGGTGCGCGCCTGCCGGCGGTGCTTCGCCTCGCTGTTCACCGACCGGGCGATCGCCTATCGCCTCGACCATGGCTTCGACCACATGGCCGTGCGGCTGTCGATCGGCGTGCAGCGCATGGTGCGGTCCGACCTCGGTGTGTCCGGCGTGATGTTCACGCTCGACCCCGACAGCGGCTTTCCGGGCGTGGTGCTGATCGAGGCCGCCTACGGGCTGGGCGAGGCCGTCGTCGGGGGCCAGATCGATCCCGATGCGTTCTGGCTCTTCAAGCCGACGCTGGCGCGGGGGTCGGGCGCGATCCTCAAGCGCGTGGTCGGCGCCAAGAGCTGGAAGCTCATCCTGGGCCCGGACGGCCGGCCGCAGCGCGCCGCGGTCGCCTCCAGCGACGCGGCCGTCCTCAGCCTGCGCGACGAGGAGGCGGTGGAGCTCGCCCGGGCCGCGCTCGCCATCGAGGCCCACTACAGCCGGCGGCGCGGCGAGCCCAGCCCGATGGACATCGAGTGGGCGAGGGACGGCGTTGACGGTCGGCTCTACATCCTCCAGGCGCGACCGGAGACAGTGCACCGCGCGCTGCGGCCCCGGGCCCTCGAGATCTTCACGCTCGCGGCAACCGAGGTGCCGGCCATCGTCACCGGCAAGGCCGTCGGCCAGAAGATCGGCGTGGGCCCGGCGCGGCTCGTGCGCGGGCGGGCGGACCTCCACCAGTTCCAGGTGGGCGAGGTGCTGGTTGCCGCCATGACCGATCCCGACTGGGAGCCGGTGATGAAGCGGGCGGCCGCCATCGTCACCGACCGCGGCGGCCGCACCTGCCACGCGGCCATCGTGAGCCGCGAGCTGGGTGTGCCGTGCATCGTCGGCACGGAGCGGGCGACGGCCAGCATCGCCGACGGCGACGTCGTCACGGTCTCCTGCGCGCAGGGCGAGACGGGCGTCGTCTATCCCGGGGCCCTGCCCTTCGAGCGCCGGAGCGTGGATCTCTCGCAGCTGCCCCGGCCGGCCACCAGGGTCATGCTGAACGTCGGCAATCCCGACCAGGCCTTCCGCCTGGCCGGGCTGCCCAACGACGGCGTGGGGCTGGCGCGCATCGAGTTCATCATCGCCAACGCCGTGCGGGCCCATCCGATGGCGCTGCTGCATCCGGACCGGGTCACCGACGCGGCGACGCGCGCCGAGATCGCCGCCCTCGTCCGCGGCCACGCCGGCGGCGCCGAGTACTTCGTCGACCGCCTGGCCGAGGGCGTGGCGCTCATCGCCGCCGCCTTCCACCCCAAGGACGTCATCGTGCGGCTGTCGGACTTCAAGTCCAACGAGTACGCCGGCCTGCTGGGCGGCCGCGACTTCGAGCCGGTGGAGGAGAACCCGATGCTCGGGTTCCGCGGCGCCTACCGGTACGTCCATCCGCGCTACCGCGAGGCGTTCGCGCTCGAGTGCCGGGCGATGCGCCGCGTGCGCGAGGACATGGGCCTGACCAACCTCAAGCTGATGATCCCCTTCTGCCGGACCCCCGACGAGGGCCGTCGCGTCGTGGCCGAGCTGGCGGCGCACGGGCTCCGGCGCGGCGAGCAGGGGCTCGAGATCTACGTGATGTGCGAGATCCCGTCCAACGTGATCCTGGCCGAGGAGTTCGCCGAGATCTTCGACGGCTTCTCGATCGGCTCCAACGACCTCACCCAGCTCACGCTGGGGCTCGACCGCGACTCCGCGCTGGTGGCGCCGCTCTTCGACGAGCGCAATCCGGCCGTGCTCGCGCTCGTGGCCGAGGTGATCGCCCGGGCGCGGGCGCGCGGGCGGAAGATCGGGATCTGCGGGCAGGCCCCCAGCGACTATCCGGAGTTCGCGCGGTTCCTGGTGAGGCAGGGGATCGACAGCATCTCGCTGAACCCGGACGCCGTCGTGCGCGGGCTGGAGACGATCGCCGCGGCCGAGCGCGAAGCGGGCGCCCGCGGGGCGCCGGCGCTTGCCCGGACGTCGTCCGGGCGCCTACACTTGACGCCGTGGTCGCCCGGGACGGCCGGCGACGAGACGAGGAGCGCCTGATGGGACGGGCCGGATCGATGTCGGTGCGCGACTGGATGAGCCGACGCGTCACGACCATCCGTCCCGACACCCGCCTGGGCGAGGCGGCCCGGCTGATGCGGGCGCGGAAGATCCGTCACCTGCCGGTCGTCGACGGTCCCGGACGTCTCGTCGGCATCGTGACCGCCCGCGATCTCCGCCAGGCGCTGTTCGCCCCCGCGGTCCAGGACCACCTCGAGAGCCTGTCCGGCGTGCTCGACGGGCTGGTGGCCCGAGACGTCATGACCCGGGGCGTCGTCACCGTGCGGGCGGCGACGTCGATCCGCGAGGCGGCCCGGCTGATGCACGAGCGCAAGCTGGGGGCGCTGCCGGTCGTCGAGCGGGACCGCCTCGTCGGCATCCTGACCGAGACGGACGTCCTCGAGGCCTTTCAGCGACTGCTCGGCGCCGCCGTCACCTCCCCGTAGAGACGCTCGACGTCCTCGGCGCGGCACAGCTCGGTGCCGGGGTTCATCACTGCCGCCGCTCCGGCGGCGACCCCGAACCTCACCGCGTCGGCCAGGGCCCGGCCGCGGGCCAGTGACAGGACGACGCCGGCCACCATGCTGTCTCCGGCTCCCACGCTGCTCTTGACCGGCACCGCCGGGGCGGCCAGGCGGCCACGCTCCGTCGCGGACATCCAGAAGACACCCCGGGCGCCGAGTGACAGGATCAGGATCTCGCAGCGCGCCGCGTCGACGAGCCGGCGGGCGAGGACCGGCAGGCGCGATTCCTCGCAGCCTTCCTCGCCGGTCAGTTCCTCGAACTCGCGCAGGCTCGGCTTCAGCAGGTAGACGCCCGTGCCGATCGCGCGTCGCAGCGGCTCGCCGGACGAGTCGAGGACCAGCCTGACCCCACGACCCCGCAGGCGCCGCGCCAGTTGCGCGTAGAAGTCAGCCGGCACCCCGGGCGGCAAGCTGCCACTGGCCACGACGAAGCCGGGCGTGGGATCCAGGGCGTCCAGCTCGACGAGGATCGCCTGCCACTCCCGCTCGACGAGCGTGGGGCCCGGCATGATGAACCGGAACTGACGGCGCGTCACGCGCTCGGCGACGTTCATGTTCTCGCGGGTCCAGCCGCCGATGGGCACCGTCCGGTGCCGCACCCGCTCGGCGTCGAGGAGCGTCCCCAGCAGCACGCCGGCCGGCCCCCCGGCCGGAAACAGCGCCAGCGCGTCTCCGCCCAGCTTGCGGATCGCCCGCGCGACGTTGATGCCGCCGCCGCCCGCCTCGTACGTCGGTGACCCGCAGCGCAGCTTGTCGTCCGGGATCACGTAGTCCACGCTGGCGCTGACGTCGATGGCAGGGTTCATCGTCAGCGTCACGATGGCGGGAATCCACGTCCCTCCGTCGTCCGCAGGTGTGATGACCTGGGTGGCGCGCGTAGTCGACACGCGCCCGACACGGGCAAGTCGAGTGCCACGGCAGTGGCGAAGGAAACCGGACGGTTAGCGCGGTGACCGGGGCGGCGGCTGGGGCCGGCGCGCCTCACTCCCTGCCCGTGTCCTCGACGTCCGCGGCATTCCCTGTGGCCGCCCTTGGAGGGCAGCGTGTTTCCACCCCCCTCCGCACCAGCGGCAGTCGCCCTGATGTGCGCGCCGCGCTGCGGCGACGGCGCCCCGGACTGGGGCGGCGCCGCCGCGCGGGCTTCGGACATGGTCCGCGAACCCCGTGACTTTGCACGTCTGCGGCGTGGCAGCCCCGTTGCAGCCATGGGGAGAGGCTAGATCCGAGCGTTGACCAGTTGTTGAAAGGAGAAGGAGCATGCGCGCACTGACACCGTGGACAGGGACCGGGCTCAGACGCGAGATGGACCGGCTGTTCGAGCGCTTCTTCGAGTCGCCGTGGGCCGAGTTGCCGGCGCTGGGCGACTGGACGCCGGCGCTCGACGTCACCGAGGGCAAGGACGCCATCACCGTGAAGGCCGAGCTGCCTGGCGTGGAGCCCAAGGAGATCGCCGTCTCCCTCGAGGGCGACCTGCTCACCATCAAGGGTGAGAAGGAGCAGAAGAAGGAGGAGAAGGACGAGCGCCAGCATCGCATCGAGCGGTCGTGGGGCGCCTTCATGCGGAGCGTCCGCCTGCCGGCCCCGGTGGACGGCAGCAAGGTGACGGCGGCGTTCAAGAACGGCGTCGTGACCGTGACGCTGCCCAAGGCGCCGGGCGCCAAAGGCACGACGATCCCCGTCAAGGCCGAGTAGCGGGTCGGGCCGCGGGCGTCGCTCTGCACCGTCGGGGAGGCGGAGCTCGCGGCCCGGGACCGTCCAGTGAAGGACACAGCCATGCAGGTCCGAGACGTGATGACGGCCAGGCCGATGACCATTGCCCCCGAGGCGCCCCTGGAGACGGCGGTGGCCGTGATGCGCGAGCGCCGCCTGCGCCACCTGCCGGTCGTGGACGACGCCGGCCGGCTCGTCGGCATCGTGACCGACCGCGACATCCGCAGCGCGATCCTGGGCCCTGCCATCGCCGAGTACGCGAGCACGGCCGAGCGGGGCCGGCTGCGCGCGCTGGCCAAGGATCTCGACGACGTGCAGGTGAGCCACGTCATGACCTGGGGCGCGCTGACGACCGGACCCGACGCGCTCGTGGCGCAGGCCGCCGCCGTCATGGCCGACGCGCGCGTCGGCTGCCTGCCCGTCGTCGAGGGCCGGCGCCTGGTCGGTATCCTGACGGAGCATGACGTGGTGAAGGCCCTGGCCTCGACGCTGCCGTCCATCAAGGGCGCCGACCCCGACGATTATTTCTGGTAACCGGTGAGGAGATCCAGCATGCGACGCGGTCACCCCAAGCGCACCATCACCCGTGAGATCCGGACGCGCCGGCCGCTTCACCCGGGGCGGGAGCAGGACGAGCAGGAGGCGCTCACCTGGCCGGAGTCGATCCGGGTCCGCGACCGCATGACGCGCCCGGTGGTCACCATCTATTCGGACGCGCTCGTGCGCGGCGCGGTCGAGCTCATGCGCAGCCGCCGCATCCGGCACCTGCCCGTCGTGGACCGGGACAAGCGCCTGGTGGGCATCGTCACCGACCGTGACCTGCGCCAGGTGGTCTTCGACCCGGCCGTCCAGGCCCGCTTGCAGCGCGCGACCGACGCGCTGCGCGATCTCACCGTGCGCGAGGTCATGACGTGGGGCGCGGTGACCGTGACCCCGGCGACCAGCATCCGCGACGCGGCCCGGCTGATGCACGAGCGCAAGGTCGGCGCGCTCCCGGTCGTGGACGCCGACCGTGTCGTCGGCATCCTCACCGAGCGTGACGTGCTCGACACCTTCCGCGAGATCCTCAGCGCCGATGTGGTCGCCCGCCCCTACCGGTGGGCGCTCGCCTACCGCTGAGGCGGTGGAGGCGATCGATGAAGACACGACCCGGAGGACGCAGCCAGGGCCCGGTGACGCGCCCGGCTCCCCGCTGGGTGGAGCCGGTGCCCGTGCGCGACTGGATGAAGCGCCGTCCGGTCGTCGTCCGCGCCGACGCGCCGGTCGCCGTCGCCGCCGATCTCCTCCGAGCGGGGAAGATCCGGCACCTGCCCGTCGTGGACCGGACCGGGCGGCTGATCGGCATCGTCACCGACCGCGACCTGCGCCAGCTCGTCTTCGATCCAGTGGTCCAGGAGGCGCTCGGCGAGACCGCCGTCGCGCTGTCGGGGCTCGAGGTCCGTGAGGTCATGACGTGGGGCGTCGTCAGCGTGCGGCCGGACACCGACCTGCGTGCGGCCGCGCGGCTCATGCGCGAGCGCAAGATCGGCGCCCTGCCCGTCGTCGAGGGCGGGATCGTGGTCGGGATCCTGAGCGAGATCGATGTGCTGGCCGCGTTCGAGAAGGTCCTGGGCGCCCGCCTCACGACGGTCCGCCCGCTCGACACCGCATCCGCCGGCGAGCCGTACGACTACGGGTTCCCGGTCCCCGGCGCGGCCCCGGACACGAACGAGGGCACCGTCGATTGAGCAGCCGCGACCGCGCAGTGACGCCGGCGTGGCGAGGTGGTCTCCTGCTCGGAGCCGGGGGGCTGCTGCTGGCAGGCTGCGCCACCGCCTACGTGCAGGGCCAGGCCGACCTGCGTGGGGGGCGGCCGGCCGAGGCGCGCCGGCACTTCGAGGAAGCCCTGGCACGCCGGCCCGACCGACTCGACGCGCTGGCCGGGCTGGCCGTCGCCGAGTACAAGCTCGGCGCCCTCGAGCGGGCGGTGCCGCTGTTCGAGCGCGTCGTGAGCCGGATACCGAACAGCGGCGAGGCGCATCTGTACCTGGCGCTCGCCCACCTGCAGACCGACAACCTCGAGCGCGCCGCCGCGCTCATGAGGGAGGCCCGTCAGCTCGGTCTGCCGTCGCGGACGGTGGCGAAGATCGATCGGGCCCTGCCCCTGCTCGAGCCCGGCGTCGCGGGCGCCGTGTGCGCGTTCGTCGCCGTCAGCCTGGAGGGCGACCTGGAATGGGCCGCCGAGGTACACGACGCCCGCACGGCGCCGCGCGCCTGGCTGGAGCCGACCTGGATCATCTACTCCGATTCTCATGCCGTCTACCGGCACATCCACGGCGTGCCGTGAGGAGGTCTCGCATGGCGCGAGCAACGACGCGACGAGCCCGGCGTACGAAGATCATGGCACCCCCTCGCTCGGCGAAGGCGGGACGACCGCCCCGTGAGGTCGTGGCCCCGCCGCGGGTGCGGCGGCGTCAGAAGACCGCCCACGTCGCCGTCCGCAAGGACACCATGATCATGGAGGCGGCGGAGGGACCGCGGGTCCGTTGGGGCGTCACCAGGCCCAAGGTCAAGAAGCGCTGACAGCGCGGCTCACTCGAGCGTGATGCAGTCGCGATAGGCGGGAGCAGCACGTGCTCGATCGAGCTCGGCTCGACCGGCAACACCAGCACTGCCACCGCTGTTCCTGGCGTTCCTGCTCGGCGTGACGGCGGCCTACCTGGTCGCGGTCGAGCTGGCGAAGCGGCGGTTCTACCGCACGGTCACGGGCTGAGGCGCCGCCGCCCGCCGGCCGGGGCGCCGTCGCCCCGGCCCGCCGCGCGGTCGGGCCGCAACTGCTTGAAGTTCGGTTGATCCGATCTGGCATCGCGGCTGCACAAGGACCCGGGCGACGACCGTCGCCGGGAGAGAACAGATGACGCTGGAGTTGAAGGGAGCGCCCATGCCGAACGTCACGCGTCAGGCGGATTTCAGGCGTCGACTGGCGGCGGCCCGGCTGCGCCTGGCGCGAACCGTCGCGGCCACCGACGAGGAGCTGGCGGCGCTGGGGCCGCGGGCGTCCCCCGAGCTCGCCGAGGAAGCCGCCACCGGAGTCCTGCGCGGCATCCTCGAGCGCCTCGAAGACCGGGAGCGACACGAGCTCGACCAGATCGACGCGGCGCAGGCCCGGCTCGAAGCCGGCGTGTTCGGCGTCTGTGAGCGATGCCATCAGGCGATCCCGCTGGCACGACTGCGGGCGATGCCGGCGACCCGTCACTGCGCGATGTGCCCGGTCCATCACGAGGCGGCCCGCTAGGCGGGCCGCCGGAGGAAGCGATGAATCACACCCAGGTGCTGTTCCGGTCCCAGGCGCGCGAGAAGATCCTGCGCGGGGTCACCGCGGTCGCCGACGCGGTGCGGGTCACCCTCGGCCCCCGGTCCAAGTGCGTCCTCATCGAGCGCAAGTTCGGGGCGCCGCTCGTGTGCAACGACGGCGTCACGATCGCCAAGGAGACGAACCTGGAGGATCCCGCCGAGAACCTCGGCGCCCAGATGATCCGGCAGGCCGCCGAGCGCACCGGCGACGCCGTCGGCGACGGCACCTCGACCGCGATCATCCTCGCCCAGGCGGTCTTCGCCGAGGGGCTGAAGAACGTGGTGGCGGGGGCGAGCGCGGTGGACCTCAAGCGCGGGCTCGACCGGGGTACCCGGGCGGCGGTGGAGCGCCTGCGCGAGCTGTCGCGGCCGGTGAAGAGCCGGCTCGAGAAGGCCCAGGTGGCGGCGATCTCCGCCCACAACGACCCGACCATCGGCGAGCTGATCGCCGACGCCATGGAAAAGGTCGGCGACGAGGGCGTGATCACGCTGGAGGAGGCGAAGACGACCGAGACCCAGCTCGAGGTGGTCGAGGGCATGCAGTTCGACCGCGGCTACCTCTCGCCCTACTTCGTCACCGACGCCGAGAAGATGGAGGCCGTGCTCGAGGACGCCCGCCTGCTGATCACGGACCGCAAGCTCACCGTCATGAAGGATCTGCTGCCGATCCTCGAGCAGGTCGCGCGGGGCGGCGAGGCCCTGCTCATCGTCGCCGAGGACGTCGAGGGCGAGGCGCTGGCGACGTTCGTGGTCAACAAGCTGCGCGGCACGCTGCGCTGCGTGGCGGTGAAGGCCCCGGGCTTCGGCGACCGCCGCAAGGACATGCTGGCCGACCTCGCCACGCTGACCGGCGGCGAGGTCCTCAGCGAGGAGACCGGAGTCCGGCTCGAGAACGTGCAGCCGGGTCAGCTCGGGCGGGCGGCCCGGGTCGTGGTCGACCGCGAGAAGACCACGATCATCGGCGGCCGCGGCGACAAGGCCGCCATCGAGGGGCGCAAGCAGCAGATCCGCCAGCAGATCACCAGGACCACCAGCGACTACGACAAGGAAAAGCTCGAGGAGCGGCTGGCGAAGCTCGCGGGCGGCGTCGCGGTCATCCGGGTCGGCGCCCCGTCCGAGGCGGAGATGAAGAGCCGCAAGGAGGCGCTCGAGGACGCCATCAACGCCACGAAGGCGGCGGTGGCCGAGGGCATCATCCCCGGCGGCGGCCTGGCCCTGCTGCGCGCCATCGACGCGGTCGAGCGCGAGGAAGCCAAGGCCGAGGGTGACGAGCGCACGGGGCTGCAGATCCTCAAGCGCGCGCTGGAGGCGCCGCCCCGCCAGATCGCCGAGAACTCGGCGGTGGACGGCGGGGTCGTCGTCGCCCGCATGCGCGCGGGCGAGGGCACGATCGGCTTCGACGCCGCCCGCAAGGAGTGGGTCGATCTGATCGAGGCCGGCATCATCGATCCCACCAAGGTCGTGCGGGTGGCGCTCGAGAACGCCGTGTCGGTGGCGAGCCTGCTGCTGCTGACCGAGGCCACCATGGTGCAGCTGCCGGACAAGCACAAGGAGGAGCGGGCCGAGCCCGACCTGGGTTGAGTCATGGCGCCGTGACGTCTGCCAGCAGACCGACCAGGGCGGGGCGCAGCGGTATCCGGTGGTCGGCCTGCCAGCGTCGCTCGATCTTGCGCACGCGGGCGGCGAGCCGCCGCTCGGCGAAGACGTCGGCGATCCAGCGGGAGAAGTCGCCGCGAGCGGCGTGGTAGGCGAGCGCGTCCTCCTCGACCTCTCGGAGCCGGCCCACGAAGGCCTGCAGCGAATCGGCGGCGCCCGCCGGCCGCCCGTCCGGACGGCGGAAGAAGAACGCCTCCGGCGGCGCCACCGGCTGATCGGCGTACTTGCCCAGATGGCGCACGTGCCGTGTCGTCCGGGGCGGGGCCACGAAGTTGACGGCGCCGGCCCCGGCCGCGGTCGGCATCAGCACGAACTCGGGCAGGACCAGGTCCGCCGCCGCCCCCAGCAACGCGGCGCCGTACCCGGCCCCCCGCCGCTCCAGCAGCGCGGCGAGCACGGCGCGCTCGGCCGGCGCCGTGGTGCGGCCCAGGACGACGAAATCGACGGCGTCCAGGACCGTGTGGCGCAGCCAGCTCGCCTTGTAGGTGACGAGGCAGAACCCCTTCTGGGCGAAGCCGGCCGCCTCGTCGGCGACCCCCTGCTCGTGCAGCCAGTAGTGCGCCTCGTCGAGCACGGTCCAGTGCGGGCGCCCGTGCTGCGCGCGGGCGCGCGCGATGGCCTGCAGGCCGTAGCGGATCAGGTCGAGCTTCCGGTCGTGCGAGGCCGCCGAGAGGTCCACGACGAGGCTGGCCGCGGGATCGCGCGCCAGCGCGCCGAGGGCGGCGTCCCACTCGCGGGCGTCGCCGACCTCGGCCCACGCCACGCCGGCCGTGTCGGCCAGCCCCTGGTAGTCGCCCTCGGGGTCGATCACGCAGGTCGCGTACGCGCGGCCGACGAGCCGCTCGACGAGGCCGCCGGTCAGCCAGGACTTGCCCGACAGCGAATCACCGAGGACGAGCACGTTCACGCCGCGGGCCGGGATGGTGACCCGCTCGCTGGTCGCACCCGCCCAGCCGAGCTCGATGTGCTGGCGGTCGGTGCGCGCCGGCGGCAGCGTGCCGCCCAGGATCGACCCGGCGATCGCGCGCGTGACGGCGGCCCCGTCGCCGCCGGGGAAGACCCAGTCGGCGACCGCCGCCACCTCGGCCACCGCGCTGTCGGGACAGGCGGCGTAGCCGCAGGCCCCGAAGAGATCGATGTCGTTCTCGGCGTCGCCGATGGCGAGCACGTCGTGGAACGAGAGGCCGAGCTGCTGCATCGCGCGCCGCACGCCGCTGCCCTTGGAGACGCCGGGCGGCAGCAGCATGAGCGCCGCGCGGTTGCGCACCAGGCGGAGGTCGACGCCGGCCGCCGCCAGGGCGGCGCGCACCTCGGCCTCGTAGCTCCTGCCCGTGCCGATGATCACGCGGCCCGCCTGGAACGGGATCGACCGGCGGTCCAGCTCGGCGATCAGCCGGGGCGGCGGCGGCGGCCCCTCGTCGCAGATGGCGTCGTCGGTCGGAACGTGCAGTACCGCGCCGTTCTCGGCCACCACCGCGTCGAACAGGTCCAGGCGCGAGCAGACGCGCGTCAGCTCGAAGAACGTCCGTCCCGTGACCAGGATGAGCCGCAGGCCCGCCCGGCGCGCACGCTCGAGCGCCGCCGCCGCCCCGTCGGCCAGGCGGTCGTGCGCGGCCAGCGTGCCGTCGTAGTCGACGGCGAGCGCCTGAAAGCGCATCACGGCCGCGGGGTCCGAGCGTCGGCCGCCGGCCCGTCCCACTCGAAGACGTTCATCGCGCCGATGGGGTGCAGCCACGATGCCAGAGATGACGCACGGCGTTCTTGCTGCTTACCGGGCCGGGCCGGATCACGCCCCCCGGGCGGCCGTCCCAGGTCGACCCCAGCTGCGGCGGGAATGCCCCACCGGACAGCGGCCGACCCGCGTGATTTTCCGGGCGTCCGGGCTGGCACCGCCGGTGCAGTCAGCTCGGCCATGCCGCCGGAACGCATCGTGCTGCTCGGCGCCGCCGGCCGCGAGTTCCACAACTTCAACGTGGTCTACCGCGACGACCCGGCGGCAGTCGTCGTGGCCTTCACCGCCACGCAGATCCCCGGCATCGCCAGGCGCCGCTATCCACCCTCGCTGGCAGGCCCGCGCTATCCGGCCGGCATCCCCATCGCAGAGGAGGGCGCGCTGGAGGACATCTGCCGCCGCGAGCAGGTGACCCGTGTCGTGTTCGCGTACAGCGACGTGACTCACCGCCACGTCATGACCCTGGCGGCGCGCGTGCTGGCGCTCGGCGCCGACTTCGCGCTGCTCGGCCCCGCGCGGACCATGCTGCGCGCCGTGATCCCCGTCGTTGCGGTCTCCGCCGTGCGGACCGGCTGCGGGAAGTCGCCGATCGCGCGCTGGCTGGCCGGCCGGCTCCGCGCGGCCGGCCGGCGCGTCGCCGTCGTGCGCCACCCGATGCCGTATGGTGATCTGGCGCTCCAGCGCTCGCAGCGGTTCGCGGCTCCCGCCGACCTCGACGCCGCCCGCTGCACGGTCGAGGAGCGAGAGGAGTACGAACCGCACCTGGCGGCCGGGCACCTGGTCTTCGCCGGCGTCGACTATGCCGAGATCCTCGCGCGCGCGGCCGCCGAGGCCGACGTGCTCGTCTGGGACGGCGGCAACAACGACTTCCCCTTCGTCCGGCCCGACCTGCACGTCGTGGTGGCCGATGCCCTCCGGCCCGAGGACGCCAGCGGCTATCACCCGGGCGAGGCGGTGCTCCGGATGGCGGATGTCGTCGTCGTCAACAAGGTCAACGCGGCGACGGCGACCGGCGTCGGCCGGGCCATCGAGGCGGTGCGACGGGTGAACGCCGGCGCGCCGCTGGTCCGGGGAGCGCTGCCCGTGAAGCTCGACGAGCCCGGCCGCGTGCGCGGCCGGCGCGTGCTCGTGGTCGAGGACGGGCCGACGCTGACCCACGGCGGGATGCCGTACGGCGCCGGCTTCGTGGCCGCCACGGCCGCGGGCGCCGCCGCCATCGTCGATCCGCGGCCCGCGGCGGCGCCGGCGCTGCGCGAGGTCTTCGCGCAGTATCCGCACATCGGGCGAGTGCTTCCGGCGATCGGCTACAGCCCGGCGCAGGTCGGGGCGCTGCGCCGCACCATCGAGATGTCGGATGCCGACGTGGTCGTCGCGGCGACGCCCGTCGACCTGGCCCGACTGCTCGGGCCCGGCAAGCCGATCGTGCGGGCGCGGTACGAGTTCGAGGACGTCGACGAGCCAGGCCTGGCGGCCCACGTGGACCGCTGGCTCGAGGGTCTCAATGGCTGAGGCCTCGGCGTCCCACGCGGGGCGGGCCCGCCCCAGCGACACCCCGTCAGGCAGTCTCTAACCAGCCGTTTTCGTTCGCCTGCGGCTGTGGCACGCGCGTTGCCCTGTCCCGTATCGGCCGGCGCGGGGCGCCGGGACAACGGAGGAGGCGACGATGAAGATCAAGACAATCCTGGTTCCCCTCGACGGCTCGATCCTGGCCGAGACCGCCCTGACGCCGGCCGTCGACCTGGCGCGCGAGCACGGCGCCAAGCTCGTGCTGCTGCGCGCGGCCGAGGCCCACAGCCTGCCGATGGCCGATCCGACGGAGGCGCAGGTGCAGGCGGTGCGGGCCGCCGAGGACTATCTCACCGACGCCCGCGGGCGCGTGGCCCAGGCCGGTGTCGGCGACGTCGACACGTCGGTCTGGTACGGGGCACCCGTCGAGGCCATCGTCGAGGCCGCCCGCTACCGCGGGGCCGACCTCATCGTCATGTCGAGCCACGGGCGCAGCGGCCTGGGCCGGCTGGTGCTCGGCAGCGTGGCGGAGACCGTGCTGCGCGCCACCCGGGTGCCGATCCTGCTGATCCGCCCGGGCGAGGCGCCGATCGACACGCCGTTCATGCCCGCCACCGCAAAGGAGATCACCAATGTATAGCCACAAGCGTGTGCTGGTCGCGCTCGACGGCTCGCCGTCGAGCGAAGCCGTGCTGCGGTTCCTCCTGCAGATCGCCGGGCCGCTCGACATGACGGTGCTGCTGCTGCGCGTGCTGGAGCCGATCGTACCGACCGTGATCGAAGCCTCGCGCCACGTGGAAGTCGAGGACGTCGAGGGCCGCCGGCGCGACGCCGAGGAGTACATGGCGCCGATCGCCGCCGCGCTGCGCGCGCAGGGCGTCGAGACGGCCTGGGAGGTGCGGCGCGGGCGGCCGGCCGAGGAGATCCTGGCGGCGGCGCGCGAGCGCGGCGCCGACCTCATCGCCATGGCCACCCACGGACGGACGGGTCTGGGCCGCCTGCTGTTCGGCTCGGTGGCGGAGGCCGTGCTGCGCCACGCGCCGGTTCCGGTGTTCATGATCCGCCAGCCCGAGACCGTGAAGACGGCCTCGGCCACGAAGGAGAGCGCCGCCCGATGAAGCGCCGTGTGCTCCACCCCACCGACTTCTCGAAGGCCTCGGGGGCGGCGTTCGCCCGGGCCCTGACCGAGGCCAAGCAGCAGCGCAGTGAGCTCCTGCTGGCGCACGTGCTGGCCCCGATCATCCCGGTGGCCGGCGCCGGCGAGGCCTACGTGGCGCCGTCGGTGTACGAGCGGATGGCCGAGTCCGCGCGGGCGTGGGCGCAGAAGCAGATGGACCGGCTGCTCGCGAGGGCCAAGGCAGGCCGGGTGCGGGCGCGCGGGCTGTTGCTGGACGGCGTCGCGCACGAGCAGATCGTGCGCACGGCGAAGCGGCAGGGTGTCGGCCTCATCGTCATGGGCACCCACGGGCGCACCGGCGTGGCGCGCTTCTTCCTGGGCAGCGTCGCCGCCCGGGTGGCGGCCACGGCGCCGTGCCCGGTGCTGACGGTGCGCGGACGGTAACGCCGATGTCCCTCGCCCTCCAGACGGCGCGGCTGGACGAGTACCTGAGCCGCGTCCTCGACGAGCGGGTCGAGGTGCTCGCCCTCCGCTCGCTCGGGGGCGAGGTCGTCGACGATCCCAAGGGCTTCGGGTACGGGGTGCCGTTCGAGGTCGAGTGCCGCGTGGGCGATCGGCGGCGCGCCTTCGTGGTGAGCCGGACGCGGCCGGCCCGGGGCTTCGGGCACGACTATCCGGCCGACCGTGCCTGGCAGGCGCTCTACGGCCACGCCGCCTACAACGACTTCCCGCGCCATGTGCGCAGCGTCGACGTCGGGTTCGTGCGGCCCTCGGGCGAGATGGTCTCGGCCGCCGACGCCGTGGACTTCTTCCAGCTGGTCGAGAAGGCCGAGGGCCACCTGTACTGGCTCGACCTCGACCGCCTGCTCGACGGCACGCCCGACCCGCTCGATCTCGAGCGCGCCCGCGCGCTGGCCGAGTTCCTGGCCGAGGTGCATCGCACCAAGCGCGACGAGCCGACGCTGTACGCGCGGCGCATCCGCGAGCTGGTCGGCCACGGCGAGTGCGTGATGGGCATCGTGGACAGCTATCCGCACCCGTGGGCCGTGTTGCCGCCCGACGCGTGCGAGGCGCTGGAGTCCGCGATGGTCGGCTGGCGCTGGCGCCTGCGTCACCGCGCCCACCGGCTCTCGCGCACCCACGGCGACTTCCACCCCTGGAACATCCTGTTCCGGGAAGGCACGGACTTCAGCGTCCTCGACCGCAGCCGCGGCGAGTGGGGGGAGCCGGCCGACGACGTGGCCGCGCTCGCGATCAACTACCTGTTCTTCGGCATGCGCAAGGCGGCGCGGCAGGGCCAGCGCGGCGTGGCCGAGCCCCTCCGCGGCCTGTTCCACGGCTTCCTCTCCGCCTACATCGAGGCCAGCCGCGACTACGAGCTGCTGGAGACGCTGCCGCCGTTCCTCGCGTTCCGCGCGCTCGTGCTGGCGCATCCGCGCTGGTACCCGGATCTCCCCGACCCGCTGCGCGTCGACCTCGCCCACCTGGCGACCTCGCTGGCCGCGGCCACCCGCTTCGACCCGGCCGACATCTCGTGGCTGTGCGGAGTCGCCCGATGAGCTGGGGGATCTGGGTGACGGGGTGGCCCGGCAGCGGCAAGTCCACCGTAGCGCGGGCCGCCGCCGCGCGACTGGCCGAGCGGGGCACGCCGGTGACCGTGCTCGAGCTGGACGAGATCCGGCGCGTTCTCACGCCGCGTCCGACGTACGCGGAGTCCGAGGGCGATATCGTCTACCGGGCGCTGGTGTTCATGGCCCAGGCGTTGACCGAGGCCGGCGTGCCGGTGGTGATCGACGCCACCGGCCATCGCCGGGCCTGGCGCGACCTGGCCCGCGCCTCGCTCGCCCGCTTCGCCGAGGTCCAGCTCGACTGCCCGCTGGAGGTGGCCGAGGCGCGCGAGCGGACGCGGCCCGCCGGCCACGCACCGCGGGACATCTACGCGGGCGCCGGGCGGCCGGGCGCCACCGTGCCCGGCGTGGACGTGCCGTACGAGCGCGCGGAGTCGCCGGACCTCGTCGTGGACACGAGCGTCGAGGACGTCGAGACGGCCGCCGAGCGCATCGCGGCGCGGGCCGGCGTGCTCGGGCCCCGGCCGCGCC
>DASWJN010000301.1:0-3305 GCA_036397135.1 Candidatus Methylomirabilota bacterium | reverse complement strand
CCTCCCCCCAGGAGGATTGCGCGGGCGAAGCCCGCGCTCGAAAGCGACCCATTGAATGCGTGACGGAATGCCCGAGACGATGCTCACTGTGTCGGGGTTGACCAAGCGGTTTGGAGGATTCACGGCGCTGAATTCGGTGTCGTTCGAGGTCTATGAGGGGGAGATCCTGGGGTTGATCGGGCCCAATGGGTCGGGGAAGACGACGGCGTTCAACTGTATTTCGGGGGCGCTGCGGGCGACGGCGGGGTCGATCCGGTTCAAGGGGCAGGAGATCGGCGGGCTCACGCCCGACGCCATCTGCCATCGGGGGCTGGCGCGCACGTTTCAGATCCCGCGGCCGTTTCGCAAGCTGTCGATCCTCGAGAACGTGGCGGTCGCCGCCCACTTCGGCGCCACCGAGCGCACCGGCGAGGCCGAGGCACGGCGGCGCGCCACGCAGATCCTCGACCTCGTCGGATTGCCGGCCGACCCCGAGGCCTCATCGGTGCTGCTGGGCGCCGGCGGCCTCAAGAAGCTGGAGCTGGCGCGCGCGCTGGCCACCGCGCCCTCCCTGCTGCTGGCCGACGAGAGCCTGGGCGGCCTCGATCCCACCGAGATGGCCGGCGCGGCCGACATGCTGCGGCGGGTGCGCCGCGAGCTGGGCGTCACCATCGTGTGGGTCGAGCACATCATGGCCACGCTCATGCGCATCGTCGACCGCGTGGTCGTGCTCGACCACGGCGAGAAGATCGCGGACGGTCTTCCGTCGGAGGTCGCGGAGGATCCGCGCGTCATCGAGGCGTATCTCGGCGAGCGGATCGTGTTCGCGTGAACGCTCGGCGCGGGGCCGCGGGGGTGGGCAGCGGGGTGAGAGGGGGCCGGCGACCACGGGCTTGGGTGGTTCGTGCTGCGCTGGGGTGTCTCAAGGCACCCGTGTGGCGCAGTTACCCCCGGATTGAACGGGTCGGCGGCCCCCTCTCACCCCGCCGCCCACCCCCGCTGACCGTCGATCGTCCGGGCGCGACACCAGCCGCGACGATGTCGCACCACCCGGCATCCGTGTCACGGTCACGCCGCCGGCATTCCGGGACGCGAGCATCGTGCTGGAGCTGACCAACGTGACGGCGGGGTATGGGCAGTTCACGGCGTTGTGGGACGTGTCGCTGCGCGTCGAGCCGGGGGAGGCGGTCGCGGTGGTGGGGCCCAACGGGGCGGGGAAGACGACGCTGATGCGGGTGATCTCGGGGTTGATCGCGCCGAGGGCGGGGGAGATCGGATTCGAGGGGCATGTGATCGGGGGGCGACCGGCGTACGAGATCGTCGGGCGGGGGATCGCGCACGTGCCGGAGGGGCGGCGGATCTTTCCGGCGCTCACCGTGGCCGACAACCTCAAGATGGGAGCGTTCCTGCCGGCGGCCCGGCGGAAGTTCGCCGAGAGCCTGGCCCGCGTGTACGCGCTGTTCCCGGTGCTGGCGGAGCGGCGGACGCAGCGGGCGGGCAGCCTCTCGGGAGGCGAGCAGCAGATGCTGGCGGTGGGGCGCGCGCTCATGTCGGGGCCACGGCTGATCCTGCTCGACGAGCCGTCGATGGGGCTGGCCCCGGTCATGGTGCTGCGGCTGTTCGACCTCATCCGGCGCGTGCGCCAGGAGGGCTACACGATCCTGGTCGTCGAGCAGAACGTCCGCCAGGTGCTCAAGCTCGTCGACCGCGCCTACCTGCTGGAGGTGGGCCGCATCAAGATGGAAGGCCGGGCCGACGCGCTGGCCGACCAGGACTTCGTGCGCAAGGCGTACGTGGGCCTGTGATCGACCCGATCTTCCTCGCCGAGGCGGCGGTGAACGGGCTGCTGCTCGGCGGCATCCTCGCCCTGCTCGCCCTCGGGCTCAACCTCATCTTCGGCGTGATCGACATCGTCTGGATCGCCTACGTCGACCTCGTGATGATCTGCATGTACGCCGTCTACTTCATCGTGCAGGTCTACGGCTGGCCGATCTGGGTGGGCGGGCTGGCCAGCGTGGGGCTGGGCGCAGTGCTCGGCCTCGGCGTCCACCTGCTCATCATCACGCCCATCCTCAGCAGCGCGCCGGTGAACCAGCTGCTGGCCACCGGCGGGCTGCTCTTTTTCTTGCAATCCTTCGCCACGTTCCTGTGGACGACCGACCACCGCTCCGTCCGGCTGGCGCTGCCGCGGCTGGAAGTGTTCGACATGCCGATCTCGGTGGCGCGGCTCATCGCCTTCGGGCTGGCGATCCTGGTCATGCTGGGCCTCTATCTCTTCCTCACCCGCACGTACATCGGCACCGCCATCCGGGCCGTCTCGCAGGACCGGGAGGCGATGGCGCTCATGGGCGCCAACCCCCAGCGGGTGTACCTGGTCACCTCGGCGGTGGGGGGCGCCATCGCGGGGGTGGCCGCCGCCCTGCTGATCATCCAGTACGCCGTGCACCCGTTCTTCGGCGCCGCCTTCGGCCCGCTGACGTTCATGATCTGCGTGCTGGGCGGGCTGGGGAACATGGTGGGCGCGTTCGTGGCGGCGTTCCTCATGAGCGAGGTCATCGCCATCAGCGGGGTGATCTGGTCGACCGAGATGGGCTACGTCATCGCCTTCGTGGTCTTCATCGTGATGATCTTCGTCCGCCCCGGCGGTCTGCTGGCCCGGCGCAGCTGATGGCGGCGCGGGCGGCCGGGCTCGCCCTGCTGCTGGCGCTGGCGGCGGCGCCGTTCGTGCCCATGGCGGGCCTGCGCGAGTACACCATCCACGTCCTCGTGCAGATCTTCATCTGGTCGTTCATCGGCGGGGCGTGGTCGCTCATGGGACGGTTCGGCCTCACCTCCCTCGGCCACGGCGCCTTCCTGGGGCTGGGCGCCTACACGACCACGCTGCTGTGGAACTTCTTCGGCCTCACGCCCTGGCTGGGCGGCCTGGTGGCGGTCCTCCTTACCGCCGCGTTCGCCGCGATCGTGGCCTACCCGTGCTCGCGCTTCCAGGTCGTGGGCCACTACTTCGCCCTCGTCACGCTGGCGGTCGGCGAGGTCGTGCGCCTGCTCATCATCGCCGAGCGCGACTGGACGGGCGGCTCGCTCGGGGTCACCGTGAAGCCGGCCGGCGGCGACAGCCTGCTGGCCCTGCAGTTCGCCGACCGGCGCGTCTTCTACTACGGCGCGCTGGCGCTGTGGCTGGCCGGGCTGTGGGTGTGGGTGCGGGTGGATCGCTCGATGGCGCGCTCGGCCATGGAGGCGATCGGCGAGGACGAGACGGCGGCGGCCTCGGTCGGCATCCACGTCACCCGCTTCAAGGTCGGCATCACGGTGCTGTCGGCGTCGCT
>DASWJN010000300.1:0-4031 GCA_036397135.1 Candidatus Methylomirabilota bacterium | reverse complement strand
CGGGTTGTCGGGCTTGAAGCCCGGCCGGGTGGTCTCCATGGTGAGCAGCCGGTGCAGGATCGGCGCGTGCGAGGTGTCGATGCCGCCTTCCAGCCCCTGGACCCAGTTGGTCTCCTGGATCACCTTCGACACCTGGCGATGGGTGGCGGGGATCTGCAGCCACGCGAAGGCCGGCGGCGCCGGCCGCCGCTCCGGCGGTCCCAGGTAGGCCCAGACGATCCCGCCCAGCTCCACCGTCGGGTACGCGGTGGTGAAGATCTTCTCCTTGAAGCTGTCGGCGTCGGGCTCGTTCATCATGTCCATGCAGCGGCCGTCCACGTCGTACTTCCAGCCGTGGTAGACGCAGCGCAGCCCGCACTCCTCGTTGCGCCCGAAGAACAGCGAGGCGCGGCGGTGCGGGCACAGCTCGTCGAGCAGCCCGATCCGGCCCCGCGTGTCCCGGAAGGCGACGAGGTCCTCGCCGAGCAGCCGCACGCGCACGGGCGGGCAGTCGGGCTCCGGCAGCTCCCGCCCGAGCAGGGCCGGGATCCAGTACCGTCGCAGCGTGTCGCCCATGGGGGTGCCGCGGTCGACCCGGGTGAGCAGCGCGTTGTCTTCGCGTGACAGCATCGGCGATCCTCCTGACGGGCGGCGGCCATCCGTTCGGATCGGGCAAGCGACCTTGCCGGCAGTCTATCATTGGGCGGCCGTTCGAGACGGGCGCGGGAGAGGAGAGCCGGCGGATGGGGGAGCGACTGCTCGGAGCCCGGGTGCGGCGTCGCGAGGACGGGCGGCTGGTCACGGGACGCGGCCGGTACGACGCCGACGTCGCGCTGCCGGGGATGCTGCACGTGGCCGTGCACCGGAGCCCGCACGCGCACGCCCGCATCGTGGCGATCGACGCCGCCAGGGCCGGCCGGCGGCCCGGCGTCGTCCGTGTGCTGGTCCCCGCCGACGTGGCGGCGCTCGGCCGGCTGCCTCTGGCCGTCCCCCATCCGAGCCTCGTCACGCCCGCCTGCCCGGAGATCCTGCCACGGACGATCGTCTCCTACGCGGGGCAGCCCGTCGCCCTCGTGGTCGCCGAGAGCGCCGCCCAGGCCGAGGACGCGGTGGACGCGCTCCGCGTGGAGTACGAGCCGTTGCCGCCGGTGGCCTCGCTGGAGGACGCGCTGCGCACCGACGGGCCGCGCGTGCATCCCGGCGGCAACGTCGCCGCGCGCTTCACCCAGCGGGTGGGCGAGCCAGCGGCCGCCCTCGCCGGCGCCGACGTCGTGCTACGCGAGCGCTTTCACCTGCACCGCGGCGCCGGCATGGCCATGGAGACGCGCGGGGTCACCGCCCGCTGGGACGCCGACCTCGGCCAGCTCACGATCTGGTCGACCACGCAGGCGCCCCAGATCGTGCGCCGGGCGCTCGCGCGCTACCTCGGCCTGGCCGAGCACGCCGTCCGCGTCGTCACCCAGGACATCGGCGGCGGCTTCGGCCCCAAGGCGATCCTCTACTCCGAGGACATCCTGGTGCCGTGGCTGGCCCGCGCGCTGGGCCGGCCCGTGCGGTTCATCGAGACCCGCCGCGAGCACATGATCGCCGCCACCCAGGAGCGCGACCAGTGGCACGAGGTCGAGCTGGGGCTGACGCGCGAGGGCCGGATCGTGGCGCTGCGCGACACGTTCGTGCACGACAGCGGCGCGTTCGTGGCGTGGGGCATCATCGTGCCGCTCATCACCTCGGTCAGCGTGCCCGGCCCCTATCGCGTGCCCAGCTACGAGGTGACGCTGACCGCCGTCTACACCAACCGCGTGCCGGTCACGCCCGTGCGCGGCGCCGGCCGCCCGCAGGCGGTGTTCGTGATGGAGCGGATGCTGGACCTCGCTGCCGCTCGCCTGGGCCTCGACCGGGTGGCGATCCGCGAGCGCAACCTCATCCAGCCGCACGACTTCCCCTACGACGTCGGCCTCGTCTCGCGCGACAACAGCCCCCGGCGCTACGACAGCGGCAACTATCCGGAGTGCCTGCGGCGCGCGGTGGAGGCGATCGGCTGGAAAACCTTCGCCGGCGAGCGGCAGCGGGCACGCGTGAACGGCCGCCGGCTGGGGCTCGGCTTGGCGCTGTTCGTCGAGGACACGGGGCTCGGGCCCTACGAGGGCATCCGGGTCCGCGTGGAGTCCGACGGCCGCGTCTTCGTGTTCTCGGGGGCGTCGAGCCAGGGCCAGGCCCACGAGACCACGCTGGCCCAGATCGTCGCCGACGGCCTGTCGCTCCCGATGGAGAAGATCACCGTGGTGCCGGGCGACACCGACGGCCTGCCCTACGGCGTGGGTACGTTCGCCAGCCGCGTGGCCGTCCTCGGCGGCGCCTCGGCCGCGCACGCCACCGCCGAGGTGCGCCGGAAGGCGCTGGCCATCGCCGCCGATCGCCTGGAGGTCGCGGCCGAGGACCTGACGCTGGAGGACGGCCGCATCGCCGTGCGCGGCGCGCCGACCCGGGGGATGGCCCTCGGCGAGGTCTCGGCCATCGCCTCGGCGCCCCGACCCGGTTACGCGGTGCCCGGGGGGATGGACCCGGGGCTGGAGGCCTCGGGCTACGTGCACGTCACGCAGTCGACGTATTCGAGCGGCGCCCACGCGGCGGTGGTGGAGGTCGAGCCGGAGACCGGCGTGGTGCGCGTCCTCCGCTACGTCGCCGTCGACGACTGCGGCACGATGATCAACCCCATGGTGGTCGAGGGCCAGGTGCACGGCGGCGTCGCCCACGGCATCGGCAACGCGCTGCTGGAGGCGGTTGTCTACGACGGCGCGGGACAGCCGGTGACCGGCACGCTGATGGACTACGCCCTGCCCCGCGCCGACGACGTCCCGCGGCTGGAGGTCCACCACGTCGTCACGCCCTCGCCGCTCAATCCGCTGGGCGTCAAGGGCGCCGGCGAGGGCGGCACGCTGCCGGCCCCGGCGGCGATCGCCAACGCGGTGGCCGACGCGCTGGGCGTCGACGTCACCGAGATGCCGCTCACCCGCGAAGCCGTCTGGCGCGCGATCCGCGCGGCCGCCGGAGGAAACGATGGGCGTCAAGGGCATTGACCACTGGGTCATCGTCGCCGGCGACCTGGAGCGCACGCTGGACTTCTACGCGCGGCTCGGCTTCTCGATCGTCTGGGAACCTCACCCTGGACGTCCGGGGCGCGGGATGCCGACCATCCGCATCAGCGAGTCACAGAAGATCAACGTCCACGGCCCCGACTGGCCCGAGCGGCCGGGCTATCTGGGAGCGCGGCGACCCACGGTGAGCGGGGCGGACTTCTGCCTCGAATGGGAAGGACCGGTCCAGGAGGTGCTCGACCTTCTGGCGCGCAACGGAATCGCCGTCGAGGCCGGGCCGGGCCAGCGGACGTGTGCCCGGGGCCCGTCGACGAGCGTGTACTTCCGCGATCCCGACGGCAACCTCGTGGAATTCACGGTGTACGGCGGACGGAGCTGAGGCATGTCATCGCGAGGCGTATCATGAAGCGGGCGTTGAACCCGGAAGGAGGCCCCTGACCATTTGAGCGGGATGGGCGAAGTCCGGGTCACCGCCCGACTGACGAACGCCGTCGACGAGGCCCTGGTCCGACGCGGGATGCTGGCACCCGAACAGGTCCGGACCTACGAGGCGGACGCGCTCGTCGACACCGGAGCGGTGCGCACGGTCGTGCCCCAGCACGTCGCCCTTCGTCTGGGCCTTGGCGTTCGCGGTCAGCGCATGGCCCAGTACGCCGATGGGCGGACGGAGGCCGTGAGCGTGACCGAACCGCTCGTCGTGGAGCTGCAAGGTCGAGACACGCTCGAGGAGGCGCTGGTACTGGGCGACGAAGTGTTGATCGGGCAGACCGTGCTGGAAAAGCTCGATCTGTTCGTCGATTGCCAGGGCCGCCGTCACGTTCCCAACCCCGCCCACCCCGACCAGCCCATCACGAAGGTCAAGTAGCGTCATCGCGCTCCGGCGGCGGGTACGGGATCGGCCCGGCGTAGTCCGTGCGCAGCGGCGCCCAGCGGTCGGTCCACACGCGCGCGAGCGTG
>DASWJN010000299.1:0-12224 GCA_036397135.1 Candidatus Methylomirabilota bacterium | reverse complement strand
CCCCCCCCACGTCGCTCCGGCGGTCGGCGAACTCTTGACTCGGGACACCACGCGCCGGGCGCTCGGGCAGCACTTCCTGCGTGACGCCGGGATCGCCCGCGCGATCGTCGATCTCCTCGCCCCCACGCCGCACGACCTCGTCGTGGAGATCGGACCGGGCGAGGGGGCGCTGACCGGCGAGCTGGCGCGGCGGGCCGGCCGGGTCGTCGCGCTCGAGGTCGATCGCGCGCTGGTCGAGCGGCTGCGCCGGCGGCTGCCCGGGGTCGAGGTCCTCGAGGCCGACGCCCGCGCCTGGGACTATGGCACGCTGCGCCGCCCGGCCGGCGGCCGCGTGCTCGTGGCTGGTAACCTGCCGTACAGCGTGAGCAAGCCCATCGTGGCGGCCCTGCTGGACGCCCGGAACGCGATCGATGTGCTCGCGCTCATGCTCCAGCGCGAGGTGGCCGAGCGCCTGGCGGCGCCGCCGGGCGGCAAGGTGTACGGCGCGCTCTCGGTGCTGACGCAGGCCGTCTGCGACGTCGAGCTGGCGCTGCGGGTGCCGCCGGGCGCCTTCCGCCCGCCGCCGCAGGTGGAGTCGGCGGTCGTGCGGCTCACCCCGCTGGCGCGGGGACGCGTGCCGCCCGGCCTCGAGGCGCGCTTTCGCGAGGTCGTGCGAGCCGCGTTCGCCCAGCGGCGCAAGACGCTCGCCAACGCGCTGGCCGCCGGGCTCGGGGTGTCGTTGGGGGCGGTGCGGCAGGCGGCCACGACATCTGGGGTCGATCCCGGCCGGCGAGCGGAGACCCTGACGATTGAAGATTTTGTCTCGCTGGCCGGTCGGCTATGATGGCTACGATGCCGCGCCGGACGCTCGTGCTCACGCTCCTCGCCGTGTCGGTGCTCGCGGCCGCCGGACTCGGCGTCCTCGCCCGGTCACGCACGCCGATCGACACGGCCCCGGCGCCCCCGGCGGCGTCCGTCGAGCCGCCGGCTCCGGCCGTCCGCACCGAGACCGTCACGCTGCGCCGTGGCGATACGCTCGTGGAGGTGCTGGGTCGGGTCGGGCTCGGCCGCCGGGACTCCGCCAACATCGCCGACGCATTGCAGGCCGGCGGCGCCAACCTGCGACGGCTGCGGCCGCGCGACGAGCTCGAGATCACCTGGACCCTCGACGGCGAGCCGGTCTCGGTGCGCTGGGAGCCGAGCCCGTGGCTCGGCTTCGCCGCCGTCGCCACCGACGGGGGGTGGGAGGTGCGGCGCGCGGAGACGCGCCCGGACGTCCGCATCGAGGCCGTCGGGGGCGAGGTGCACCGCTCGCTGTTCGAGGCCGTCGAGGCGGTGGGCGAGTCGCCCCAGCTCGTCCTCGAGCTGGTCGAGATCTTCTCCTCGGACTTCGATTTCACCGCCGACACCCGCAGCGGCGACCGCTTCCGGCTGCTCGTCGAGAAGCGCTACGCCGGCGAGCAGTTCGTCGACTACGGCCAGGTGGTCGTCGCCCAGTACCTCAGCGACGGCCGCATCCTCACCGGGATCGGCTTCGAGCCGGCCGGCGGGCGGCTGGCGTACTACGACCTGGAGGGACGCTCGCTCAAGAAGAGCTTCCTCAAGTCGCCGCTCGAGTTCACGCGGATCACCTCGGGCTTCACCTACCGGCGCCCTCACCCGATCCTGGGCGGCGTCCGCCCGCATCTGGCCGTGGATTACGGTGCGCCGGTCGGGACGCCGGTGCGCGCCGTCGCCGACGGCACCGTCCTGAGATCGGGCTGGAATGGCGGCAACGGCATCCAGGTGCACCTGCGCCATCACGCCGGCTACGAGACGATGTACAACCACCTCTCGCGGCTGGGCCAGGGCGTCCGCCGGGGCGCGCGCGTCGAGCAACGTCAGGTGATCGGCCACGTCGGGTCGACCGGCCTCAGCACCGGCCCCCACCTCGACTATCGCGTCAAGAAGAACGGCCGGTTCGTGAACCCGCTCGGCGAGAAGTTCCTTCCCGGGCAGCCGCTGGACGGCGCCGAGCACGGCCGCTTCGTCAAGGACGCCCGCGCCCTGGTCCGCCGCCTCGAGGCATCCTCCCCACTCTGAGCTGAGCACGGCGCGCCGGCGCAGCCGGCGCTCGGAGCGGTTTCAGAGACCCGATGGCACCGAGCACGACTCCAGGCGTGCCGAAGCGTCACCGCACTGGCAGCCGCCGGGGCGCCACGTCGGGAGCCCCATATCGAACGACCTGCCAGCCCCGCGCGCGCATGCAGCGCTCGTAGCGCAGCTGCTCGTCGAAGTACTCGAGAGCAGCCTCGCGCGGTGGCCGCTTCCACAGCGCCGGCGGCGGCTCCGTGCGCGGGAGCAGGCGCTCGGTCGCGCCCCGGGCCGGGAACGCCGCCGGCGTCTCGGGGTCCAGCGCGGCCTGGTAGCACGCCTCGGATTCGCTCGCCAGATCGGGCAGCTGGGCTCCGGGCCGGTCCCAGTAGGCGGTCGTGCAGCCGGACAGCATGAGCGCCAGAGCAGTCAGGGCCAGGGCCGTCAGCATGATGGCTCGCATGCCCAGAGGCCTATCAAGAAGCGTGCCCACGGAAACTTCGAGGTGTGAAGACCGGGTGCTACGATGGCCTGGCATTCCGGAAGGAGGGTGGGTGGAACCAGCCGTTCGTCTCATCGCGCTGGGCGGGCTCGGTGAGATCGGTCTCAACATGATGCTCGTGGAGTCGGGTGGCGACCTGGTGGCGGTGGACTGCGGCCTCATGTTCCCGGGCGACGAGCTGCCGGGCATCGACTACGTCATCCCCGACTTCACCTACGCGCTCGCCAGGGGCGCGGGTTTCCGCGGGGTGGTGCTGACCCACGGCCACGAGGACCACATCGGCGCCCTGCCGTACCTGCTCCGGCACGTGAACGTGCCCGTCTACGGCACGCCGATGACGCTGGCGCTGGTCACCGAGAAGCTGCGCGAGCACGGCCTGCTCGACGGCGCCGACCTGCGCCCGATGCGCCCGCGCGAGCGCTTCGAGATCGGTCCGTTCCGGGTGGAGCCCATCCGCGTGACCCACTCCATCGTGGACGGCATGGGGCTGGCGATCGACACGCCTGCCGGCACCGTGGTGCTCACCGGCGACTTCAAGCTCGATCCGAGCCCGCTCGACAACGAGCCGTCCGACTACCGGAGGTTCGCCGAGCTGGGCGAGCAGGGCGTGCTGGTGCTGTGCTCGGACTCCACCAACGTCGACCGGCCGGGCCACACGCGCTCGGAGGTCGAGGTCGGGGCCGCCCTGGCCGAGCGGTTCGCCCGGGCGCCGGGCCGCATCATCCTCGCCACCTTCGCCTCGCACATCCACCGCATCCAGCAGGTGCTGACGCAGGCCGACCGGGTCGGCCGCAAGGTCGCGCTCCTCGGGCGCTCCATGGAGCGTAACGTGGCGATCGCCGCCGGGCTGGGGTACCTGCGGGTGCCGGACGGCCTGCTGCGGCCGCTCGAGGACCTGGTAGCGCTGCCGCCCGAGCGCCAGGTGATCCTCTCCACCGGCAGCCAGGGCGAGCCGCACTCCGCGCTGGCCCTCATGGCGTCCGGCGAGCACAAGTATCTGCAGGTCGCCCGCGGCGATCTCGTCGTCATCTCGGCGCGCGTCATCCCGGGCAACGAGCGCACCATCGGCCGCGTGATCAACGCGCTCTATCGGCTCGGCGCCGAGGTCCTCTACGAGGCCAACGCCTTCGTCCACGTCTCCGGGCACGCCAGCCAGGACGACCTCAAGATGATGCTGAACCTCACCCGCCCGCGCTACTTCGTGCCCGTCCACGGCGAGTACCGCCACCTGCTCGGTCACGCCCGGCTGGCCGCCTCGGTCGGGCTCGCCTCCGACCGCATCTTCCTCATCGAGGACGGCGCCGGGCTCGAGGTGACGCCGACCTCGGCCCGGGTCGTCGGCGGCATCCCGGCCGGCCGCGTGCTGGTGGATGGCAAGGGCGTCGGCGACGTCGGCGCCGTGGTCCTGCGCGACCGCGAGATCCTGTCCGAGGACGGCGTCATCGCCGTCTCGCTCGGGATCGACGCCAAGGGCGCGGTGGTCGCCGGGCCCGAGATCGCCTCGCGCGGCGTCTTCTACGTGAAGGAGAGCGAGCCGGTGGTCGAGGCGCTGCGCGGGGCGGTGCTGACGGCGCTGACCGAGCATGCCGCCGACGAGCCGTGGGACCGCGAGGCCATCGGTGCCCGGGTGCGGACGGCGGTGCGCCAGTTCATGAACCAGCGCTTCCAGCGCAAACCCGTCGTGCTGCCCATGATCCTGGAGGTCTGATGCCCGCGACCGTGTCCGTCGAGAGCGACAAGCCCGTCAGCCCCAGACCCGTGCCGCGGGCGAGGAAGGCCCGGCGCCGGATGGACGCCCGCCGCTGGGTGCGCGAGGCGCGCGGCATCGTGGCGCTCGCGACCGCCGGCTTCGCCGTCGTCTCGCTGGCGGTCTTCGATCCGGCGCTGCCGCCTGCCGAGCAGGGCTCGGCGGTCGGCCCGGTCGGCTGGTGGCTCGGCTGGGCGCTCTTCCGCGCGCTCGGGTACGCGGGTTTCTTGCTGCCCCTCCTGCTGGGCGGCTGGGGCCTCGCCGCGTTCGCCCGGCCGCGCGTCGCGAAGGGCTGGGTGCCGCTGGCCGGCCTGGCGGTGCTGCTCGCCGCCGCCGCGGGTCTCCTGCAGCAGGCGGCCGATACCTTCGTCGCCGAGCGCGTCACCCGGGGCGGCATCCTCGCCACCGGTGGCTGGATCGGATGGGCGCTCGGGTCCGGGCTGCACGCCACGCTCGGCCGGGTGGGCGCGTGGCTGCTGCTGCTCGCCGCGGTGCCGGTCGGCGTCCTGCTCGTGACCCAGGCGTCCTACGCCGCGGTCGCCCGGCTGGTGGCGGCCCGCCTGGTGAGGCTCCGGCGCGCCCACCGGTCGGCGGGAGCACACCCGTCGCTGCCACGACTCGAGCTGGACATTGCGCTACCCCGGCTCGCGCTGCCGCCGGCCGACGACACGGCCGAGCCGCCGCCGCCCGTCGTCGTGGAGCCGGCCAAGCCGCGCGGCCGGCTCATGGAGCAGGGCCTCGCCTGGCAGGAGACGTTCGACTTCGGCAAGGGCGGCGCCCAGGCCTTCCAGCTGCCGCCGGTGGGGCTGCTCAAGGCGCCGCCGCCCGAGGAGCTGCGGCGCACGCGCGCGGAGCTGCAGGACAACGCCGAGGTTCTCCGGCGCAAGCTCCAGGACTTCGAGGTCGAGGGCCGGATCGTGCAGGTGAGCCCGGGGCCCATCATCACCTCGTACGAGTTCGAGCCCGCGGCCGGCGTGAAGGTGAGCCGGGTCGTGAACCTCTCCGACGACCTGGCGCTCGCGCTCAAGGCGGCGTCGGTTCGCATCGTCGGACCGATCCCGGGGCGCGGCACCGTGGCCATCGAGGTGCCCAACGACGACCACGCGATGGTCTACCTGCGCGAGATCTTCGTGTCGCCGGAGTTCGCCGAGTCCAAGGGCAAGCTGCCGCTGGCCCTCGGCAAGGACGTCAACGGCCAGCCGGTCGTCGCGGATCTGACGGCCATGCCGCACCTGCTGATCGCCGGCGCCACCGGCAGCGGCAAGTCGGTCGGCCTCAACGGCATGATCTGCTCGATCCTCTACAAGGCCACGCCGGCCGACGTGCGCTTCCTGATGATCGATCCCAAGCGCCTGGAGCTGTCGTGCTACGAAGGCATTCCCCACCTGCTGGCGCCGGTGGTCACCGACGCCAAGGAGGCGGCCGCCCGGCTGCGCTGGATCGTGGGCAAGATGGACGAGCGCTACAAGACGCTGCAGCACAAGCAGGTGCGCAACATCGAAGGCTACAACCGCGCGGTCCCCGTCGAGGAGCGGTTGCCCTACTGGGTGGTCGTCGTCGACGAGCTGGCCGATCTCATGATGGTCTCGGCCGGCGACGTCCAGACCTCGCTGGTGCGGCTGGCCCAGATCGCGCGGGCGGTCGGCATCCACCTGATCATCGCGACCCAGCGCCCGTCGGTCGACGTGGTGACCGGGCTCATCAAGGCGAACTTCCCCACGCGCATCGCCTTCCAGGTGGCGTCCAAGGTGGACTCACGCACGGTGCTCGATGGCAACGGCGCCGAGCAGCTGCTGGGCCGCGGCGACATGATCTACGTGCCGCCGGGGGCCAACAAGCAGATGCGCGTGCACGGCGCCTGGATCGCCGACGACGAGGTCAAGGCCATCTGCGAGTTCCTGAAAAAGCAGGGCACGGCCGTCTACGAGGAGGTGGTGCTGCCCTCCGAGGCGGACGGGGGAGAGGCCGACGGCGGCGCCGAGCGCGACGACCTGTACTGGGAGTGCGTCCGGCTGGTCATCGGCCAGCGGCAGGCGTCCATCTCCTTCCTGCAGCGCCGCATGAGCCTGGGCTATCCCAAGGCCGCGCGCTTCATCGACATGATGGAGCAGGATCGAATCATCGGCCCCGGTCAGGGCGCCAAGCCGCGCGAGATCCTGGTCGGCCCCGAGTTTCTCGCCAGGGCCGGCCGGTAGCGGGGCCGGTCGTGGGTGTCCGGCGGCTGTCGTTCGCCCTCGCGGTGGTGTCGCTGGCCGCGGCGCACGCCGGCGGCCAGGAGCCGGAGGACGTCCTGCGCGCCTGCCGCCGGGCCGACCTCGTCGGTTTCTGGCAGGTGATTCGCTTCGGGTTCGCCAGCGGCGCCCCGGTCGACCGCACCGAACCCGCCTACCGGCCGCACCAGCGCTACGTGTTCAATTCCAACGCGACGATGGCCTACGTGGCGTCCGCCACACCGCCCACCATCGAGGAGGAGCGAGCGTTCGCGGGGACGCTTGCGGCGGTGACCTGGGCGCTCGACGCCGAGGGGCGCCTGTTGCGGCAGCGCCCGGGCGCCACGCGTCTGGAGACGAGCGAGTGCAGGGTCGTGATGCAACCGCTGCGCGATCCGCGCAGCCCGGTGCCGGCGCTGCCGGGAGACGTGCTGCTGACCGATCAGGGTGAGGACGCGCGCCCGATCGCGCGCCGTCTGCTCAGGAAGGTACCGTCAGCCGAGTAGGACGTGTCGAGATAACGAGGAGTGCCCCGGCGGGGCCTCGGCGGGCAGGGTGAGGCGGAACAGTGCGCCGCCCTCGCGGCGGTTCTCGGCGGTGAGGCGGCCGCCCAGACTCTCCACGACGCCGGCCGTGATCGCCAATCCCAGGCCGCTGGCGCCGGCGCGGGTCGTGTAGAACGGCTCGAAGACGTGGGGCAGGTGGTTGGGCAGGATCCCGCCGCCGGTGTCGCGCACCTCCAGCGCCACGCCCTCCGCCGTCTCCTTGCCGACGATCGCGATCTCCCGCCGGCCCACGGCGCCCCGCAGCTCGTCCTGAGCGTTGGCGACGAGGTTCACCAGCACCTGCTGGAGCTGGAACGGCGCGGCCGGCACCCGCGGCAGCGTCGGGGGGACCTCCACGTGGAGCTCGATCCGGTCACGGCGGAGCTCGACGGCCTTGAGGCTCGCGACGCGACGGGCGATCTCGGCGAGGACGACGGGCTCGCGCTCGACGGTCGGACGGCGCGCCAGGTCGAGGGTCGTGCTCATGATCCGCATGGCCCGCTCGCACGCCTGCTCGGCCTGGCTCAACTGCTCGAGCGCTTCGGCCGAGAGCGTGGATCCGCTGCGCCGCGCCAGCCACAGGTGCCCGAAGACACCCTGGAGGGCGTCGCGCACCTCGTGGGTGACGCCGGTGACGACCTCGCTGAGCACGTAGCGATGCGAGGCCAGCTGGATCTGGGCGTTGACCCGCAAGGACTCGTCGTGGGCCCGCTCCAGCTCGGCGTAGAGCGCGGCCAGGCGCCGCCGGCTCCCCCGGTAGGCGTCGGCCAGCACCGCCGCCAGCCAGCCGACCAGGTTGAGCGCGAGCAGGTTGAAGGCGGCGATCAGCCAGGCGTCGGGCAGCGGAGGCCGGAGGAACGGCAGGACACCCGTCAGCTGGAGCGCCACGACGGCCAGGTAGCTGGCCGTGGCGAACACCACCGCCAGCCCGCACGCCCGGCTGGAGAAGACGATGGCGGTGTACACCGGCACGATCGCGTGGATGCCGATGTACTGCGCCGCGCCGAGACCGCCGGCGCCGTAGAGGCCGGCGGTGACGAGGGCCACATCGACGAGGCTCCGCAGATGGGCCTGGGCCCGCAACGCGCGGCCCGTCCGGACAGCCAGCAGGTACGGCAGGTTCAGCCCGACCCCGATGAGCGCCGTCAGACGGATGACCGAGCCCGTCTCGTCGCCGAGCGTGAACAGCTCGTTGAAGACCAGCACCAGCGCGGCCACGCCCATGCGCATCCCCAGCTCCTGCCGCAGCCGTGCCTGTCGCCGCTCCGCCTGCGCAGACGACTGCGTCGGAGCGCGCTCGACGCTCGCCCGCGCCCGCTCGGGCCCGAGCGTGGCAATCCTTGGCGGCCTGGGGCCGCGCATGGCGGTAGCCATCGCAGCACCAGATCAGCAAGCTCGGCGCCAGCCCGTAACCTCGTGTCGATAATGACATCTGGAGCCCACAGCCACGATAGCGGTCAGTTTCTGTCCACTGTGTATGACTCGGGACGCGTCAGCAGCTGCCCGTGCGTTGTATCGTGGGCGGGGATGACCGGGGCAGCCAGCAAGACGATCCTCATCGTGGACGACGAACCGTCGGTGCGCGAAGTGCTGACCGGCTACTTCGAGCATCAGTACGGGCCCCGCGGCTACACCGTCGAGACGGCCTCCGACGGCGCGCAGGCGCTGGCGGCGGTGCGACGCCGGCGGCCGGCGCTGATCCTGCTCGACGTCGAGATGCCCGGGATGGGCGGCGTCGAGGCGCTGCGCGGCGTCCGCGCCATCGATCCCGCCATCCCGGTCATCATGGTCACCGGCAGCGACAGCACGCGAATCGCCGGCGAGGTGATCAAGAACGGCGCCTACTCCTACCTGCCGAAGCCGGTGAAGTTCCAGTACCTCGACCACATCGTGGCCACCGTCCTGGGGCCGGCCGCGGCTAGCCCTTGATCCGCACGCGATAGACCAGCTTCGCGGTGCCGTCTCCGGGCACGGGGATCGAGAAGCGCAGCGTGTGGGCCTCGGGCTTCTGCCAGGCATGGGTGGAGTGCAGCACCTGCCAGTCGCCCGGCACGGGCTCGACCACTGTCACCGTCTGCGCCTGCGGCTTGTGGTTGCGCAGCGCGATGTCCCACTCGACCTCCCACAGCCCCCCGCCGAGCTTGCGCCACTCCTTCTGCGTGCGCTCGCCAACCACGTCGAAGGCCTCCCCCAGCTTGATCTTCACGCGCTCGTCCCTGGGCGTGTGATCGATCCAGTCCTCGCCGACGAACTGCTGGCTGCCGGAGGCATCGGCCTTGTAGACGCGCACCTTGCCTTTGGGCAACGGTACGCCGAGCCGGTTCTCCGTGCTGTTCTTCAGCTCCAGCAGCACCGCGACCTTCTGGTTGGAGACCGGCATTCCGTACGACGTCCGGAAGTAGTCCTGGGCGCCGTAGTACACGAGGTGCTTGACGACCGGCACGTCGGCGGCGCTCATGAGGGCCAGCTGCTTGGTCTGCCGGTCCTTGAGGGTGGTGCGGCCGTCGAGCGTGTAGAGGTGATACTCGAAGAACCCCTGGGAGGCGAAGTCGCGGCGGGCGTCCTGGGTGGAGGGGGCCCTGGCGGCCAGCTCCATCAGGCGCCCGTCGCGGCGCGGATCGCGCGCGCGGTTGACGTCCCCGGCCACGAGCTTGAGGGCGGCGTTGGCGTAGGTGGCGCCGCTCTTGTTGTCGATCGTGACCCAGCCGGTGAGGTCGCTCCGGGTGTCCGTGTCGTTGATCACCATCACGTAGTCGGCCTTCCACGTGATTCCGCCGGTGAGGTACGAGGCCTCCACCTTCTGGGCCGCCGCCGTCCGGTTGCGCAGGAGCCACACGAGCGTCGGCTTGGAGACCAGGTTGTCGGGCAGCGAGGGGAGCACCAGGCGGCCGGAGTAGCCGAGGTGGATCTGGCCGTTGATCTCGAACACCGGGCCGGCCGTCGACAGCAGCCGGGCCTCGTGGAACGTGCCGTCGCCCTGGTAGAGCCGCACGACCTTGCCGACGTACTTCTCGAGCAGCTTGTCGCTGGAGAGCAGGTCGTACTCGTAGTTTTGCTCCAGGATGCGCAGGCCGGCCGGGTCGCCGAGCGAGCGCAGGTGCACGGTCGTCGGGTCGATCTGGGCGGCGACGTCCATGAACTGCGTCTGGCTCAGCCCGACCGGCAGCCGCACCTCCCGCACGTCCTTCACGAGGCCGAGATTGCCGTTGTAGATGGTCACCATCACGTCCTTCTGGACCTCGCGAGTGACGGCCAGCGTGGCGGCCGAGACCGGCGGGGCCGTCACGAACACGAGCAGCACGGCGAGCGCGAGCAGGCGGGTCTTCATCGCTTCCTCCGGGCAACGGATTCGACTCCCATCGCCCGGTTAGACAGCCCCGCCCCCAGGAAGTTCCCGCCGCCCAGGGGTGTGGGGGGCCCTTCGAGGCCCCCCACTCCATCAATCCAGGCGCACGCTGAGGCGGACGGTCGCCGGCAGCTCGGCGGGCCGGAGGTCGACGTGCAGTGCGCCCAGCCGGGAAAGCTCCCGCGCCAGCTCCTCCCAGGCGGCGCGCGACACGACGACCTCGATCACCTCCGGGCTCGACGACGTCACGACCCCACCGAGCCGCGTGACGAGCGCGGCGAGGTCGCGCTCGGCGGCGGCGCGGTCCCGCACCGCCAGCCGCGCCTCGACGTCGGCCGGAAACGCGCGGGCTTCCCTGCGCGACGCGAGCCCTTCCGCCTTGGCGGCGTTCCGACCCGCCGGCGGCGCGGCCGGCGTCTCCTTCGCGCGCGCGGGTTCCTCGGCCCCGGAGTCGGCCGCTCGCGGCGGCGGGGGACGGTGCTGGGCCGGCGCGTCCTTGAACAGGCGTTCGGAGGGCGCGGGCGCGACATCGCGTGAGCGGTCGTCGGCCGCGGGCGACCGACCACCGGGTGCCGTCGCGGGCGGCTCGTCGGAGCGCACGGCCGGCGCGGGCGCGGTCACCGGGGGCGGCGCCTCCGGGACCGGGGCGAACGGCTGGAGATCGGGGGATCGCTGGAAGATCACGACCGCCAGCCCGGCGACCAGCACCACCGCGGCGGCCTCGAGCGGCAACTTCACCGGCCACGGCGAGAACACGGCGCGCGCGAGCCGGCGGTACCAGGGCCGGGGCCGCGCGGCGAGCACGCGGTCGACGAAGCCGGCCGGCGCGCGCGCGGGCTCCGCGGCGCGGAGCAGGCCGACCGTGGCCTCGAAGCGCTGCCACTCCCGCCCGCAGTCCGCGCAGCCCGCCAGGTGCCCGTCGAACCGGGCGCGCTCGTCGGGCGTCAGCGCGTCGTCCACGCGCGTCGAGAACAGCTCGCGGATCTCCTCGCAGGTCACGGCAGCCACCGCTCCAGCTTGGCCTTGAGGTCCAGCCGCGCCCGGTGCAGGCGCGAGCGGACCGTGTTCAGCTCGACGCCGAGCGCCTCGGCGATCTCCTCGTAGGCCAGGCCCTCGAGGTCGCGCAGCACGACCACGATGCGCCGCTCCTCCGGCAGGGCGGCGATCGCCTCGTGGAGCGCCTGCGACAGCTCGCTGCGCTCGAGCGCGGCGGCGGCGTCACCGCCCGCCGCCGGCAGCCTCAGCAGCGCGTCCTCGTCGCCGCGAACGTATCGCCGGTCGCCCGCGGCCAGGCGGTCGAGGCTGAGCCGGGAGGCGATCGCGTAGAGCCAGGTGCCCAGCCGAGCCTCGCCACGGAATTCGCCGAGCGCGCGGTGGGCGCGCAGGAAGGTCTCCTGGGCGACGTCCTCGGCCTCGGCGCGACTGCCGAGCATCCGGAGCGCGACGCCGAAGATCCGGTGCTGGTAGGCTGTCACCAGCTCCTCGAAGGCGCGCGGGTCGCCCGCGCGCAGCCGGCGCAACAGGGCCGCGTCGTCGGCGAGTCGTTCACGCACGGTTAGACCGGGCGCGGGCCGGGAAGTTCCCGCCGGACCCGCCCGGGGATGTCAGCAGCCTCCGGTCGGCTCCGCCGCGAGGGCGTCGGTGGTCAGCAACCCGAACTCACCACGTGCGGCACGCGGCCCGGCCAGCCCAGCACGCCCTCGCGATGGGACTCGCGGCCAGCCCGAAGCGCTCGAACGCGATGCGCTCCATCGCCTCGCAGGCGGAGTTCGGGTTGCTGACCACCGACGCCCTCGCGGCGGAGCCGACCGGAGGCTGCTGA
>DASWJN010000298.1:0-5528 GCA_036397135.1 Candidatus Methylomirabilota bacterium | reverse complement strand
GCCCCCCCCCCCACCCCCGGCGTCAACCACGTTTCACGAGATTCACTAGCTTCTTCCGGCGTACCGTACACTGTTTTGGTGGCAATGCGCTCTCCCGTCCGTCCGGGCGAAGCGGCGCCGGATTTCACCCTGCCCGCGGTGATGCAGCCCGGCGAGGTGTCGCTGGCCGACTATCGCGGCAAGCGCGCCGTCCTGCTGGGCTTCTTCCGCGGCCTGCACTGCCCGTTCTGCCGCCGCCAGATCTTCCAGCTCTCCGGCCTGCACGACACGCTGGCCGGCCTGGGCATCGCGACGCTGGCGGTGGTGAACACGCCCCGCGACCGCGCCGCGCTCTACTTCCGGTTCCACCCGACCCCGGTGACGCTGCTGGCCGATCCGGACGCCCGCACCCATGGGCTGTTCGGCGTGCCCTCGCTGGTCCCCGACCCGGCATTCGCCGCCGTGCGCAGCAATCCCACCGGAGAGCTGCCGCGCGAGATGCACCCGATGGAGGCCAATGCCGTCTTGAACGCGAAGGACGGCTTCGTCATGACGCACGTCGACGAGGAGGTGTTCGCGGCTCACGGCACCCAGCTGGGCGGCCACTTCCTGATCGACGTGGATGGCATCGTGCGGTGGACCAGCATCGAGGCCCAGGATGGTGTCCACACCGTCGCGATGTTCCCGAGCCCGGCCGAGATCCTCGCCGCCGCCCGCGGCCTTCCGGCCTGACGCCGCCGACCTGGCCCGCGGTAGGATGAACCCGTGACGTGCCCGGCGTGCCGCCACGACAACCGTGACACCGCCAAGTTCTGCGACAACTGCGGGGCGCCGCTGCCGCGCGCGTGCCCGAGCTGCGCCACGCCGCTGCGCCCCGCCGCGAAATTCTGCGACGAGTGCGGCCAGCCGGTGGCGGCCCCGGCGGCCCACCCGGGCGCCCCCGCCCCGCTGCGCGCCCAGGCGCCCACCGGCTACACGCCCCGGCACCTCGCCGAGCGCATCCTGACCGCGCGCAGCGCGCTGGAGGGCGAGCGCAAGCAGGTCACGGTCGTCTTCGTCGACTGCGCCGGCTTCACGGCGCTGGCGTCTCGGCTGGACCCCGAGGACCTGCACGCGATCATGGACGGCTGCTTCCAGCACCTGCTGGACGCCGTCCACCGCTACGAGGGCACGGTGAACCAGTTCACCGGGGACGGCATCATGGCGCTGTTCGGCGCGCCGCTCGCGCACGAGGACCACGCGGTGCGGGCGGTCGCCGCGGCGCTGGCGATGCAGCAGGCCGTAAGCCGCTACGCCGAGCGCCTGCGGGCCGAGCGCGGTCTCGACTTCGCCGTCCGCATCGGCATCAACACCGGCCCCGTCGTCGTGGGCAAGATCGGCGACGACCTGCGCATGGACTACACGGCCCAGGGCGAGACGGTGAACCTCGCCGCCCGGCTGCAGCAGGCGGCGCCGCCGGGGGGCGTGCGGCTCAGCGAGGCGACGATGCGCCTGGTCAGCGGGTACTTCGTCATCGAGCCGGCCGGCGACGTCTCGCTCAAGGGGCTGCCGCTGCCGGTGACGACGTTCACGGTGACGGGGCAGCGCAGCGGCCGCGCGCGCTTCGACCTCGCCCTCGAGCGCGGCCTGACGCCGTTCGTCGGCCGCCGGCGCGAGCTGGCCTTCCTGAGGGACAGCTTCGACACGGCCCGGCGCGGGCGGGGCTACGTCGTGTCGGTCGTGGGCGGCGCCGGCATGGGCAAGTCGCGCCTGGTCTACGAGCTCGAGCGCGCCCTCGACGCCGAGCCGGTGACGTTCCTGTCGGGGCGCTGCCATCCGCACCGCGAGGCGCTGCCGTTCAACCTCATCGCGCAGCTGCTCCAGATGAACTTCCGCCTGGAAGACGGCGAGCCCGAGAAGACCCAGGTGCAGAAGGTCGAGACCGGCGTCCGGCGGCTGGACCCGGCCCTGGAGTGGAGCATTCCGTATCTCAAGCACCTGCTCGCGCTGCCGGCCGAGGAGCTGGACGTGGAGGGCCTCGACGAGGCGCAACGCAAGCGGCGGCTGGTGGAGGCGGTGCGCGCGCTGACGCTGCGGGGAGCCCGGCATCGTCCGCTGTTCCTGCTCATGGAAGACCTCCAGTGGATCGACGGCAGCTCTCGCGACTACCTCGACGCCGTCGTCGACAGCCTGGCCACCCACCCCGTCCTGCTCGTGTGCACTTACCGCGAGGGCTACGCCCCGGCCTGGGAGAACCGCTCGTTCCACCAGCGGCTCGTGCTCGACCCGTTCTCCGAGGAGGAGACGACCCAGATGGTCGCGGCCCTGCTGGGCCAGGCGAGCGTCGCGCCGGCCGTGCGGCAGCTCATCGTCCGGCGCGCCGAGGGCAATCCGCTCTTCATCGAGGAGCTGACCGCCTATCTCGAGGAGCGGGGGTTGCTGAGCGCCGACCCCGCCGGCGCGCCGGCCGACGCCGAGGTGCCGGCCACGATCCAGGATCTCCTGACGGCGCGGATCGACCGGCTGGCAGAGCCGGCCAAGCGCCTCCTGCAGGAGGCGGCGGTGCTGGGGCGCGAGTTCCCCCTGCCGCTGCTGGAGGCCGTCGCCCCGGCCGGCATGGACGTGGGCGCCGAGCTGGCGGCGCTGGTGCGGGCCGAGCTGCTGAGCGAGACCGCCGTCTTCCCCGAGCAGCGCTACCGCTTCGTGCACCTGCTCGTGCAGCAGGTCGCCTACCAGAACCTGCTGGTGAAGTCGCGGGCCGAGCTGCACGCGCGGGCGGGGCGGGCGCTGGAGGCGCTCTACGCCGAGCGTCCGGAGGAGGTCCTCCAGGAGCTGGCGCGGCACTACTCGCGCAGCCCCGAGCGCGTCAAGGCGCTGCACTACCTGGTGCTGGCCGGCGACCGCGCCCGCAGCCTGTTCGCCTACGACGACGCCGCCGCCTACTACCGGCAGGCCCTGGAGCTGGCGGACGAGCCCCGGCGCGCGGTGATCCTCGGCAAGCTGGGCGACACGGCGTACGCGCGCGGCGAGCTGGGCGAGGCGCGGGCGCAGTGGGCCGCCGCCCTGCCGCTCGTCGAGCAGGCCGGCGACTGCCGCCGCGCCGCCGACCTGCACCGCAAGATCGGGGTGGCGACGTGGGACGCCGGCGACCGGCATTCCGCGCTCGACCACCTCGAGCGCGGGCGCGCGGCGCTGGGCGACGACCTGCACAATGCCGAGACCGCCCGCCTGTTCCAGGAGCTGGGACGCATCCACTTCCGGCTGGGCGCCCACGACCAGGCGACCGAGTGGGCCCGGCGCGCGCTGGCGCTGGGCCAGGAGCTGGGCGCCCCCGACGTCGTGGCCCACGCCTACAACACCCTCGGCGTGGCCCTGGCCCGGGCCGGCGACATCGAGCAGGCGGCCGGGCACGTCCGGCAGAGCCTGGAGACGGCGCTGGCCCACCAGCTCGGCACGCTCGCCTGCCGCGCCTACAGCAACCTGGCGGTCATGTACGCGGCGCTCGATCACGTGCGCTCCGCCGAGTACTGCCGCGAGGGGCTGGCGCTGGCCGAGCGGATCGGCGACCAGCTCCAGCAGGCGTGGCTGTTCTGCACGCTGGCCGGCGGGCACTGCACGCTGGCCGGCGACTACGATCAGGGCATCAAGGCGGCCGAGGCCGCCGTGGAGGTCGATCGGCGGCTGGGCCAGCGCAGCCATTTGCCGGTGCCGCTCATCATCCTGGCCCAGATCCACCAGTGCCGCGGCGAGCCGGAGCAGAGCGCGCGATACTATCGCGAGGCCCTCGAGATCGCGAGCACGGTGGGGGAGCCGCAGCTGCTCTTCCCCTGCTACGACGGGCTGGCCACGCTGGCCATCGAGGCCGAGGACCACGCCGCCGCCGAGCAATGGCTGGCGAAGAGCCGCGAGGTGCAGCAAGCCACGGGCTGGACCAGCGAGACGTTCCTGGTCCTGCCCTTCCTCTGCTGAAGGAGCCCTGTATGGCAGGCATCGAAGTCGGACAGCCGGCGCCCTCGTTCCGTCTGCCGGCGGGCCACGGCGCCGAGATCGGCACCGAGGATTACCGCGGGCGCCGCCTCCTGATCGTCTGGTTCACCAAGGGCATGGCGTGCCCCTTCTGCCGCACGCAGATGTCCCAGCTCGCCCGCGGCTACCCGCAGCTGCAGGCGGCCGGCGCCGAAGTCCTGGAGGTGACGCCGACCCCGCCGCCGCGGGCGCGCTTCTACGCGCAGAACTTCCCCATCCCGTTCCCGTACCTGTGCGATCCCGACTACGCGGTCCACCGCGCGTGGGGGCTCGGCGTGCGCTCGCACTCGCTGGCCTGGTACGCGAAGACCTTCTACGCCGCGTCCAGGGCGCCCCACCCCCCGCCCGCCGAGATCGGCGACCTCAAGATGCCCGTGCGCGAGCTGCCCGCCCTGCTGCACGACAGCGACATGGGCCTGTTCGTCGTCGATCGCGAAGGCGTGGTCCGCTACAAGCACGCCAGCGCCTACATGACCGAGCACGGGCTCAACACGATCCCGAGCGTGGACGAGCTGGTGCGCGAGCTGGAGCGCTGCGCGAGCCCGGGCGAGCTCCGCTCGTGAACACCCGCGTGCGCCTTCCGGCCTGGATCGCCGTGCTCGCCCTGCTCGCCGGCTGCGCCGGGGCCGCCCCGACGAGCGCGCCGGCCACGCCCAAGCTCGACGTGGTCTGGGTCCCGAGCCCGCCCGAGGTCATCACCGCGATGCTGGAGGCCGCCAGGGTCGGCCCCAGCGACCTCGTGTACGACCTGGGCTGCGGCGAGGGCGAGATCCTCATCGAGGCGGCCCGGCGCTACGGCGCCCGCGGGGTCGAGGACCGCCTCACGTTCGTCCAGCAGGACCTCTTCACGACGGACGTCAGGCCGGCGACCGTCGTGACGCTCTACCTGCTGCCCGAGCTGAACGAGCGCCTGCGGCCCACGCTGCTGAGCGACCTGCGTCCCGGCACGCCCGTCGTCTCTTCACGACTTCGGCATGGGCGACTGGACGCCCGAGCGGACGATCGAGGTCAAGCTGGCCCGCATCCATCGCGTGTTCCTCTGGCGCATCCCTCAGCGCCCGTAGGCGACGAACCCCCCCGGCTCCACCTCCAGGCGCACGGCCTTGCCGTTGCGCGGCTCGACCGCGACGTCCTTGCCGAGCTGGGCCGCATCGGTCGAGTACAGGCAGCGGAGCCGGTCCCCCGCCCGGTGCCCGGCGTCGTCGACGGTGACCCACGCCGTCCGGGCCTCGCGAGGATCGGTGTTGATGGCGAGCAGCACCTCGCGATCGTCGAAGATGCGGGACCAGGGAACGATCGAGCGGAGCCGTCCGCCGACGCTCTCCGGGATCCCGAAGTCGCGGCCGTTGCCGGAGACCGGCCGCAGGAACTGCGGGTCGACACCGAGGAAGTCCTGGATCCCGTAGCCGTGATAGGGCTCGCGGAACGCCACCTGCTTGAGCACGGGGCTGATCCAGATCGCGGTGACGCCCAGACGTCGCAGGTAGCCGAGCTTGCCGTGGAGCCCCCGGAGCGCCCCGCCGACGAAGCCGCCGCCGGCGTCG